>NZ_JBLIGN010000029.1:0-31007 GCF_047636915.1 Nonlabens sp.
TTTTGCTTTTTCATTGAATTCGTGCAGTTATTTCCTCGGTCCTAAAGTTGAAATCACTAATTATACCGATTTGGTGATATAAGAAGTTGTGGTTGTCACAACTGATGAGTTTTCGGTTTTAAGATTTAGACACTTAAATCAGAAGGTCGTGTTAAAGATCGATTAGACATTTCAGAGTCAGTACATCATCCTCGAGATGGTGCTTATGGAATAAGGGATGCCTTAAAAGGAAAAGAACAAAAGCAAATAAATAGTTTTGGATACTTTTCTAATGGTCGCGCCATGTCTTATAAAATAATAATAGAAATTAAAAAGGACACAACACTTTTCATCTATGAATAAAAACGTCATCCTACTCGCATCCATTTTTTTATTGCTATCCTGTAAGCAAGAAGAAAAACTTACCCGCATCAATTATGAAGAGATGACGGACTTGATCATGGCAAATAATTTTACAATGCCAGATGACGTAAATTATTACGATGTCGAAGGCAATCTTATAAGTACAGAAGAAAAAGTTGCCTTATCACATGACTTGCCTTATGCAGACTGGTATATTAATGATCAAAATGTATTGATAAAAGTTGAATTTCAAGATCCAGAAATGGCCCGTTTCGCCCTTAAAAAAGAGCCTGTTTTTAAGGATATCAACAAAGTAGATTGCAGCAATCTTAATAGGATTTTAGAAAAAATATACGATAGAGATCAAGAAAACAGAACTGATAATTTAATGGATGAGGAGTTGGACCTTAACAATCTTGCAGCGGTAGAACAACTCCTAGAAAAATGTGGCATGCCTAATACAGCAACAGCTGGAGAAAAAGGAATGAGCGCCATCTGGTTAGTGGTACAACATGCAAGTGCCGAAAAACGAATTCAATACTTCCCACAGTTATTAGAGGCTTCTAAACAAGGAGATCTAGAGCGACAAGATATCGCATTAATGCAAGACCTTATGTTAATGGATTCTGGAAAACCACAACTGTACGGTTCGCAGATCCTGATGAATCCAGACGAAACTTATGAATTACACGAACTCAAGAACCCTTCAACAGTAGATTCCAGAAGAGCCATGATGGGAATGGGGCCACTTTCTGAATATGTAGGTCATTGGGGTTTGGAATTTAATGCGGAGCAGGAAGATTAAATATGAAATTTAAATAAAAAAGTTTAGGATATGTTTTTAAGTCTTTAGAATAAAAGCTCCTTTCTCAGTTCCTGTATTTGACGATTGGAGCTTGTGGAATGATAGGAATTTAGAGGAGGTCAAAACGATCGCTATGAGTAGTGGTAGGAGAGGTAAAAACGATCATTGACAACTAATTAATAGGTACCATCGCTTAGATTCATTCGGCCTAAAACTGAAAATAAATAAAAGGCTGTATTTCACTACTTTCAGTGGCACTAATGACCCAAATCACTGCAGCAAATAACAGCATTTTCCCCACTAACGGAATCTTATGAAAGAGCAATAGCTGTCTGTCTTGTGCCTTTTGAGGTATAAAATGCCAGAGAAAGCCTATTAATAAAACAATCGATACATTGTGATAACCATTTAAAACCGTCCACCATTCTTGTGGATTCCAATCCAACATTCCTATATTAAAAATTATATTCAACGCATTGCTAAAGTCTAATGCTCTGAAGAAAATCCAGCAAAAAGCTACAAAGTGAAAAGTCACTATTCCAGCAGTAATTTTCAGAGTAACATTCTTGCTAGTAAGTTGAGGTATGTTAAATGCTTTTTCAACGGCGAGAACAGTCCCATGCATCGCTCCCCAAAGAACAAATTTCCAAGAGGCTCCATGCCACAACCCACCTAAGAGCATGGTGATAAATAGGTTAAAATAGGTACGTAGTCTGCCTTTGCGATTTCCACCTAATGATATATAAAGATAATCTCTCAGCCAGCTGGACAGGGAGATGTGCCATCTGCGCCAGAATTCGGTGAGACTTGTACTTTGATAAGGGGTTCTAAAATTGAGAGGTAATTTAAACCCCATCAGTAGGGCAAGACCTATGGCCATGTCAGAATAACCTGAAAAATCGCAATAAATTTGTAAGGTGTAGCCATACACAGCCATCAAGTTTTCAAATGCGGAGTAGTTATCTGGAAAATCAAAAACTCGGTCCACAAAGTTGACACTTATATAATCTGAAACTACTGCTTTTTTAAGCAACCCACCAATTATTAGAAACATAGCATAGCTCAATGCTTTTTTAGAGAGCTCTAACTTCTTATAAATTTGTGGGATGAAATCTTTTGCCCGTACAATTGGCCCAGCAACCAGTTGTGGGAAAAATGAAACAAAAAACATAAAGTCCCATACGGTCCTAGCGGGTGCTAATTCTCTTCTATAAATGTCTATGGTATAAGACATGGTTTGAAAAGTGTAAAACGAGATTCCAATAGGAAGAAAGATAGTTCCAAAACTCAAGTCTCCAGAAAATAGGGCGTTAAAATTGTCGGAAAGAAAACCGGTGTATTTGAAGTAGGCAAGTAGCCCCAAATTCAAGAGACAAGAAAGAATTAGCCATCGTTTTCTATTCTTTTCGTTTTTACTTTTATAGATGAGGTTAGCGATGTAATAATCGGTAAAGGAAGAAAAAAGGAGTAAAAAGAAGTAGATGCCACTGCACTTATAATAGAAAAATAAAGAAAATACAATGACATAAAGAATGCGCATCCTGCGCAAATTAGTCATAAAAACATACAAGAGGTAAAAGCCTAAAAACAGGTATAAAAAAGCCTCACTATTAAATAGTAAAGGTTTCTGTGGGTCATAACTGAGCCAGTTCCATATGTCATTCCATGCGGTCATTTGTTATATTCTGAAAAGTAGTTTAATAGGGCTTCTACGAGCAATTCGGCTTGTAATTGATAGCCTTTTTCCAAGAAATGGATTTTATCGCCAGAAGTTAATTTGGCTTTGTACCAGTCTGGCATCGCTTTACTACTTCTAGAAACAGAATGTAAATCATAAAAAGCCCAAGAATTTAAATGGGCAAAAACGCCCATTTCATAAGCATAGGCGGTTGCGGTAGAATTGATCTCTCTGCGATTTTTCATCGATGGCGGTGGGCTGGTCAATAAGACGCATCCAGTCATGCCACGTTGGATCATTTGACGATTGAAAAAACCCATGTCAGATTTTAATTTTTCTTCCGAATAAGAGTCATAAAAACTCTCGTTAGTTCCTAGTGAGATAATGATCAAATCTGGATGTAGTGCTGCGACTTGATCAAAAAACCGAGGGAATTTATTATAATCACTGAATTTTGCGCCGTTCACACCGATTCCATGAAAAACAATACCCTTGTTACTAGTGTTTAAAAGCAAGCCGTCTAGAACGTATTTGGATTCTTTTTGTGAAGCTCTGATATAGAGTTGATCCATTCCATCAGGGATTTGAAAAGTATCACTATTAAGGGACTTCAAATCATTAAAAGTGGTGCTAGAAGGGACTTTATTCTGCGACAATCCAGTGGGTATTTTAAGTCTTTGTCCTGCACGCAGGTTCCCGTTTTTCATGCCGTTAGTTTGTTGTATTTTCTTAACGGTTGTATTAAATTGACCTGCTATTTTACCTAGATAATCCCCAGATTTTACTTGGTATGTTTGGGTAGTATGGGTTTTTTTGAGAATATTCTTTTGAGAGTGGGTACTCAATTTAAAACGCTCTGCATGTGGGGATATAATCTGGATTTCAGAAACTTTGTCTAAAGAAGAACTCCAGTTGATTTCCATAAGAAAATCTTCATCGCTCGTTTCTAGATAGATACCGCTTAATCCAATAGGATCACTGCCATCGCTCTTTACATTGCGTACTGTTTGCCAGTTCCCGGTTGCCTTGAATTTTACATCTACAGCTCCGTTAGTTTCAGCCACTCGGTATGGAAATACAAAACCCCGCCCAGCATTACCAAACTTATTCTGAATCCCCTGTCGTATGTATTGAGGAAAATAAGGTCCTTGAACATGAGAATCACCTATTTGTACAATAGTGATTTGATCTCTTTTTTTATGTTCTAGATCTTTTAGCTTTTGAAAAAAATCATGTAAGATTGTGGGGTTTTTTATCTCCTGAAAACTGCGATCAATCAACAATGGATTGATTTGTAAGTCTTCCATATTTTGCGCAGGCAATGGAGAAATAACCAAGGCAATGCATAAAAAAATAAATTGTTTGATCATTGATTTGGTAGTTTTGGAATGCTGTCTTGTACTATTTTTATTCCCAGTTGATTCGTTTCGTTGAGTAAAGCTATTTGTTGGGTTCTCGCTTTCGCGAAAGCGGTATACTCCTCTATCAATTTACCATAAATCATACGTCCTATTTTGCGGGATCCTTTAGAACTGAAATGAGTAAAATCGTCGTTTGCTAGCTTCTTATGGTTCCATATGGGCATAGTATTAATACCACCCATTATATGAAAAAGGCTCATAAAACCGGATTCTGTTTTTGCGGCGTACTGTTGTTGTGCACGTAGTAATTTTACCACGCTAGAGTCTGTTCTAACCACTCCTACCCTTTTTGTTCCTTTATCTGCTGTTCCTAAAATCAATATATCTGCATTTGGAAACGCCAGCTGCAAATGATGCACGACTTTAGTCATGCGACTGGAGTACCAATTGTAATTTTTAGATTTTCTTGTCAATACGTTGGCTCCAAATTGTAGAATGATCAAATCATACCCTAAAACTTTATCAAATTTCTTCATTTGAGAAACATCAAGCACACTCAATGGTAGTCCAGAATTGCCACGATTAGAAAAACCATCTACGGCAATGCCTGTAGTATTAGAAAAGTCGATACCGTATATCGGAGTATTTTGGGCTCTAGAAAAATCTAGCTGGATTTTTTTAAGATCTCGATTAGTAAGAGGTACCGAATTAAAGCTTTGGAGAGCATTTAATGGGATGTATTTAGAAACACTGTCCTTTTCTTCGGTTACTTGGAGTAGGGCTTTCTTATTTCCAAGTCCATAGAAAAGTCGTGGGGTGTTGAGACGGTAGGAATGTTCAATACCGCTAGCGATATATGTGACCGTTGCGGCGGAGTCGGTTGGGAAGAAAAAGGCACCGTTCACGCCATAAGGAATGCTGTCTGTGCTGCCTTTCATATAATTGTGTTGTTTCCAGTTGCCATTCGTATAGTGCTTCACAGAGTAACGTGATCTAGAACTTTCTGATTGTATAGAGACAAAACCTACTCCTTGGCCTCCGAAACGGTCTTGTAACGCACTTCTAAAATCCTGGACGATCAAATCACCATCGATCATCGAGTCCCCATAATAAGCAATACGAACTTTGCTTTCTTTAGACTGTTCCAGCTTATAGAGTTTCTCAAAAAAGCGAGCTAAATGTACCGTTCCCGTATAACTTGTCAACGGGATTGCCGGCGGAATTACAATGACACCAAGGGAGTCTGCAAGATATTCTAGGTTGTAATTGAAATCTGTGGTTTGAATCAGATTGGTGTAAGAGACTTTCTTTTCTAGTTTTGGAATGGAATCTTGTGCAAAGGGTGCTCTAGCAGCTATATCTGGGATGAAGCCAGCTCCTATAGATGGGACACTGTCTTCCACAGTGAGGACTGCATCTTTTGTAATCTCAAGATCACCCATGGCCTGTAGCATTAAACTATCTACTGCGATGTCAGTAAAATTTGTATCCTCAACAAATATTTTTTGAGGTAAGTAGGGTTTGGTAAAATAGAATAACAACCCACCAACAGCGAGGATGAAAATGGCAGAGAAGAATTGTTTTTGGTCTTTAAAAAGCATGGAAGTTGAACTCTTTTTTGTGTTGTTTAATCTGGGTGTAATTTAATAGAATCCTTGAAAACTAAATAATAAAGGTTGGTTAGTTTATTAAATCAGACCACTAATAATTGATAAGAATTAGCTCCGTTAAATTTTGACAATTATAGCAGGCACCAACAACCTATATAGTATTTCATTCAAATTCTTTTTATATTGATATTAAAATATTGGGGCGGTTTCTCTTACAGGCCTCTAGGAGGTATGATATTATCTGGGAGATATCTAATGTACTTAGGCAGGGATGGTGATAAAATATTACGAAAGAAAAACGAGGTTGTCATTGGATCCGTGAATTATGTCAACAGGGAGAACAAACGTACAAGCAAGAGTTTTTATTTGGTGTATAATTTTTTCATCATAATAATAGAGGTTCTAAATAAAAGCACTTTAGGTCACTTTATTGGGTGGTTTATAAAAAAAATGATGATTGGTTTGTGACTAGTCACGCATATGTATACTATACATTACCACATCAAATACAGAATGTGTCTTAAATAATGTAATGATTACGTATTTAACTTGTGTAATATGAACATATTATATACAAACCATTAACGTAGTAGTTTTGACGTAGTGAATTTTTAAGTAACTTCGTCAACGTTTTTTATCTTTGGGTTCTAATTTTAAGAGGAAGTTAACCTATAACGATGTAGAAACTCTTCTCAATTATGAAATAAACAAATTTTCATGAACAAATTTACATTTTTACTATGTTACCTTGTCGCAGCTTTCAGCTTTGCACAGGTAGGTATCATTTCAGGAAAGGTACTTGAACAATCTACGGGTAGCCCTTTATTGGGGGCTACGGTACAAAACCTTACTACAAAACAGGCTACCACAACAGATTTTGACGGTTTATTTACAATAGCAGCGTCGCCGGGAGAGGTCCTTAAGATTTCTTATTTAGGAGCAATCACGCAAAAAATTACAGTTGTGAATAATGAGGTCATTATGGTGAGTTTACAGGAAGACGTCGCCGTGCTTGGAGAGGTTGTTGTCATCGGATATGGCACGCAAGCCGTCAGAGAGGTGACCGGTGCGGTGAGTATTGTCGACAGTAAGGTTATTGAAAGCCTTAAGCCTACTCGAGTAGAACAGGCACTTCAAGGCCAAGTGGCTGGAGTTAATGTTACTTCTTCGTCAGGCTCGCCTGGTGCTGGGTTAAATATAAGAATACGTGGTATTTCAACTAATGGTGATAACCGTCCTTTAATCTTGGTAGATGGAAACAGAATAGAAGACTTAAGCGTTATCAATCCTGGGGATATAGAAAGCATATCTGTTTTAAAAGATGCAACAGCGGGTATTTACGGAGTACTAGCTGCAAATGGTGTCATTCTTATTACTACCAAAGGGGGTCGTAAGAACCAACCCTTAACTGTCGAATTTAATTCATGGGGTGGTTTTCAAGAAACGACCAGAAGGCTTCCTACCTTAAATTCTCAACAATATGCGTTGATTAAAAATGAAGCTTTTGCCAATAATGGTCAGGCTCTGCCTTTTACTGATATATCTAATTTAACTAACACCAACTATCAAGAGGCTGTTTTTGACGACGCTTTGATTCTTAACAATGATATTTCTATACGCGGTGGTACCGAGAAATCTGTTTACGCATTTGGAGTATCGGTCTTAAGTCAAGACGGTATTGTAGGAAGCGACAAGTCAGATTTTGACCGATTTACCTTACGCGGGAACTTTGATCATAAATGGACTAAAAATCTTGAAATGAAAACAGGGTTTCTTTATTCCTACACCAGTAACAAAAATATTAATGACGGAGGTTTGGGGTCTGTTCTTTTCAACGCTTTGAACATGGGACCTAACATTCCTGTATTCGATCAGGCTGGTGAGTTTTCTCTTGCAGAGGGTCTGGGTAATGAAGTTATAAACCCAGAGGCACAATTGGCAAATACATTTAATAAAAATAAGGTAGGTAAGATCAGTGGTAACTTTGGATTTACTTATTCATTTCTAAATCACTTTGAAGCTACTGCTAGGATTCAAGCTAATTATTCAACGTCTTATGGGAACAATTTTAATCCTAGAGCGTTTTATGGTTCTGGAAAGGTATTCAACCTGACTGAAAATGTGTACAGCGAGTATGAGCACTTTTTTAGTGATTACACCTACGACACCTTCGTGAAATATAAGAATTCATTTGCTGACAATCACAATGTAGAAGCAATGGTAGGCATGAGTGCTTATAGAACGCGTGGAGACTTTAATGACCTTACTGGTTTTGGTAATATAAGCAATGACTATAATGAAGTGAGTATTGCTGGAGCTGATCGTATTATTGATGGAGATATCAATGGCGCTCGCCGTTTTGATGACCGCTTACTATCTCACTTTTTAAGAGCACAATACAATTATAAAGGGAAGTATTTATTCTCTGGTGTAATTAGACGAGACGGAAGCACAAAATTTGGTCCTTTGAATAAATTTGGTGTGTTTCCGTCAGCAAGTATTGGCTGGGTGGCATCAGATGAAAGTTTTTTAAAAGACAGTAAGGTTTTTGATTTTCTTAAAGTGAGAGCCTCTTCTGGTTTAATCGGAAGTGATCGTATCAACGGATTTGGATTTCAATCGTTACTTAACGGAGAGGGGCAATATGTTTTTAATGGACAAATTGAAAACGGAACGGCTATAGGAGTTTTGAGCAATCCTGAGATTAAGTGGGAAGAGCAATTTACCACTAACATAGGGCTGGATATGAAATTTTTATCTTCTAAATTAAATGTGACTCTTGATGTATTTAATAGAGAAACAAATAATTTATTGATCGCACCAAGGGTATCAGGAATCTTAGGTTCAGGAGGACCTGGTTCGGGAGCACCTACCATTAACGGTGGTGATATTAGAAATACAGGGGTGGAATTTGCGATAGGTTATTCAGACCAGGTAACAGATGATTTTAGCTTTAATGTAAGCTATAATGTGACCACCATTGAAAATGAAGTGCTTAGAGTAAATAATGCAAATGGGTTTCTTGAAGCGGGTAGTTTTGGAGTAGGTCAACCAGCTATCACTAGACTCCAAGAAGGTTATACAATAGGTTATTTCTATGGCTATCAAACGGACGGAATATTTCAAAATGCTGCGGAAGTTGCAGCACATCCATCTCAAATCGCTTTAGGTGCTAATGCACAACCTGGGGATTTTAGATATAGAGATATAAATAATGACGGTGTTATTGACACGGATGACCGCACAGATTTAGGGGATGCTCTGCCAGATTTTACCATGGGATTGAATCTTAGCTTTAATTACAGAAATTGGGATGTTCAAACGTATTTGTTTGCCTCTTTAGGTAATGAAATGGTACGTAATTATGAGCGCAACCAGCCGTTAACAAACCTAACGACTAATGCATTGGGTCGCTGGACAGGTCAGGGATCAACTAATTCTATGCCTAGAGTGACCACAGGAGCCACTGCAAATCAAGTTTTTTCTGACTTCTTTGTAGAAGACGCCTCTTTTCTAAGAGCTCAAAACATGCAAATTGGATATACCTTAAACGAAGCGGCACTCGATAATCTTAAATTGAGTAAATTAAGGGTCTATGCTTCGGTAAATAATGCTTTTACATTAACTAAATATCAAGGTTTTGATCCAAGTGCAAGTTCTGGTGATCCACTATCAAGTGGTATAGACAACGGTTTTTACCCAGTGGCTAGAACTTTTTTAATTGGAATAAACGCAAAATTTTAAAACATAAAAAAGATGAAAATTTATAAAATATATATGCTATTATTCGTCGCAGCCATTGGCCTCAATGCTTGTAGCGATGATTATGTAGATGTAGCAAGTGAAGATCCTAATTCAGAGAACTTTTTTAATTCGCAAGCGGATTATGAAAATGCACTAATTGCGGCCTATGACCTCCTACAATCTAGTTATATAAACGTTATGCTGGGTGAAATAGCCTCAGATAATACATTAGCTGGTGGGGAGAGCGCGACTGACGTGATAGGTATCCAACAAATCGATGATATGGTGCATACCTCTGTGAATGCACAACTGACAGATTTATGGAGGTGGATGTTTGCTGGAGTGAACAGAACTAATTATATCATGGAATTTAAAAATAAAATTGATTTCCCTGATAAACCCCGTGTTTTAGGAGAAACGCGTTTTCTTAGAGCTTACTACTATTTTGAGTTAGTGAAATTTTTTGGAGATGTACCATTATCGGTAGACCAACGTTTCCTTTTTGGAGATCAGTTCGAAGTGGAGCGCACTCCTAAAGCTCTCATTTATGATCAGATTGAATTAGATTTGATTTTTGCAATTGAAAACTTAGAGTATACTACGCCAGATATAGGTCGTGCTACTAAGGGTAGTGCACAGGCCTTGTTAGGTAAAGTATACTTGTTTCAGGAAAAATATATCGAGTCTGCTGATGTACTGGATGACTTAATTGCTTTTGGACCGTACAGCTTAGTTTCTGATTATGCAACGATTTTTGAAAATGACAATGAAAATAATTCAGAGGCGGTTTTTGAAATTCAATATTCAGACGCTGAAGGAGCCGGTTTCGGATGTTTACAGTGTAGTGAGGGTAACGTTGCGGTAGGATTTAACGGTATTAGAAATTATAACGGCCCCACTTTTGACTCCGGATTTAGTTTTAATGTCCCCACTCAAGAGGTAGTTGACTTATTTGACCCCGCTGATCCACGTAAAGACACAGCAATTTTAGATATAGACGCATTTGCGGCAGCTAACAACGCTACATTTAGTACAGGTTTTGAACATACGGGTTACTACAATAGAAAATATATTGCCCGACAAGGTGATTTGAATACGGGTGACGCAAATCTTACCAACCCTAATAATTACCGTTCCATTAGACTTGCAGATGTTTATTTGATGGCAGCAGAGGCCTACAACAGTGGAGGTCTAGGAGATGGACAGGCACAAACCTATCTAAACGTGGTACGCACTAGGGTCGGGTTACCTGATGTACTAACTTCTGGAATAGCGCTGACTGATGCTATATTTTTAGAACGCAGATTAGAACTAGTCGGTGAAGGACACCACTTTTTTGATTTAGTAAGAACTGGCCGTGCAGCTTCAGAAATAGAAGGTTTTGTAGCTGGCAAACATGAACTTTTTCCAATTCCACTTGAAGAGATCTTACTTGCAGGGAATCTATGGGAACAAAACCCTAATTATTAATACGATTTAAAATGAAAAACATTAAATTTTTATTTGTTGCTCTATTAGTCGCCAGTTTGGCACTATGGAGTTGTGAAAGTGATGACGACACAGACTTAAGTTTAGCCTTAGAGGCCCCTAAAGATGTAGGCCTTGTTTTTAATATTACTCAAGACAATTCTGGTCTTGTGACTATTTCACCTTCTGGTGAGGATGTGACAAGCTTTGAAGTCTTTTATGCAGACGGTACTGATGAATCTATTGTACTTGCTTTAGGGGAAAATGCACAACGCAGTTATGCTGAAGGAACCTATCCTGTAAGAGTAGTTGCCACTAATCTAGGTGGTAAAACTACAGAGTTTACAAGAGATTTAGTAGTGTCATTCAGAGCTCCAGAGAATCTACTGATAACTGTTTCTGAAAGTGCTACTTCAAACTATGGTGTTTCCGTTAGTGCTTCAGCAGACTTTGAAACTTCATTTGAAGTTGCCTTTGGCGAAGACCCTGCGTTGGCTGCAGTACCTTTTATGGAAGGTGATGTTGTAAATTATGATTATACTGGAGTAGGCACATTTACAATTAGGGTAACAGCCTTAAGTGGCGGCGCTGCTGTAACAGAGGTTACCGAAGTAGTCATTATTGCAGATCCTGTAACTTTACCTTTAAATTTTGAATCATCTACTTTAAATTATAACATGATTCCTTTTGAAGCGGCGGTAAGCATTATTACTAATCCAGATACTTCGGTAGGTAATCTTAGTTCTAAGGTGGTTAGTATTGAAAAGACGGGCGCACTTACTTATGGAGGCGTGGTGGTTCCATTAAGCGGACCTATTGACTTCTCAGGGCCACAAAGCTTAAGAATTAAGACTTGGTCACCTATGCCTATAGGAACGAAGGTCACCGTTAAAATGGAAAGTTCTAATGGGGCTATTTCCACAGCCGATTATGACGCTTTTACGACTAAAGTAGGTGAATGGGAAACGCTTTTCTTTGATACTACTGGGGTAGATACGACGCAACCTTTTAGTCGTTTTGTAGTGTTTTTCGATTTGGGAGGGGCGCCTACTAATGATGTAAATTACTTCGATGATATCGAGCTAGCTGATGGTCCTCCAATATTATTGCCTTTAGACTTTGAGGATACAAACAGAATATATAATATAGGCACGAATAATGGAGCGTACTCTATAATTTCTAATCCTGTGCCTGATTTGGTAAATAGTTCTAATACGGTGATGCAGTTTGTTAGACCTGCTACAGGACCCAATAATTATTCTTTGGTTGCTATAGTTGTTGATCAACCTGTTGCATTTAATGCAACAACATCTTTCACTTTAAAGGTGTATTCTCCTAGGGTAGGTTTACCCGTATGGTTAAAAATCGAAAGAATAGGGAATGGTGGGTTATTCCAAGAAGTGACAAGTGTTACTACTACGGTTGCCAATGGTTGGGAGGAATTAACTTTCAATTCCTTTACCGGCTCTACTACAGCTGATTTAAGAAACATTGTGATATTCTTTGATCCTTTAGGGACAACAGCTTCTCCAGAAACCATTTATATTGATGATCTAATAAAAACTAATTAAATTAATTAAGATGAAATATTATTATAAGCTTTTAATAGTTTTGATGTTGGGAGTTTCTCTTCATTCCTGTCAAGATGACGATACCGAGTTTGGGCCTGTAATTGCCCCGAGTAATTTAGAACTGAATGTTGCTATACAAGGTCAAAACATGACAGATCCTGATGGAAATGGAACGGGTATAGTAGTCTTTACTGCTACAGCAGATAATGCACTTAATTATTCGTTTGATTTTGGTGATGGCCGTCAGGGTTCTACCTTTGACGGATCTATCGAACATCGTTTTGTAGAATTGGGAGTGATTAGTTACAATGTAACGGTAACCGCAACGGGAACTGGAGGAGCTGCAACTACGCAAACTCTGGTAATTGATGTCTTAAGTACTTTTGATGATGCTGAGGCGAAAGACTTTTTAACAGGAGGATCTTCTAAAACTTGGTACTGGTCAGTAACCGAAAACGGTCATTGGGGTGTAGGTCCTACAAATTTGATAGGTGGACAATCACCGGATGCTTATTATACTCCTGCATTCTTTCCGGTTCCTGCTTTTGGAAGGTATTGTAATGAATTAACCGAATGTTTTTACGAAGATGAAATGGTATTTACCAAAGATGGAAATAATGTTATTTACCAATTGAATAATTTTGGAGGGACATATATGCATAACACCTATTTAACCCAATTCGGTGGGCCATCGGCTCTTAATACGGCAAATCCACCTGCAGATGAATGTTTGCCATTTGTTGCTCCTGCAGCTGGACTGATAACTTTTACTCCTACTATCGATACAGATGTTCCAGTAGAACAGTCTAGAAAAACTACCATGCTTTTAGCAAACAACAGCTTTATTAGTTGGTATGTGGGTAGTAGTGAATACGAGATCCTAGAAATAACTGCTAATAGAATGATTCTGCGCACGGTACAAGCAAATGATCCAGCATTAGCTTGGTATCATACGCTTACCACTGATGTTCCAGTGAACCCTAACCCTGGTTGCATATAGAATAACAATGATTACAAGATTATTAGGCCACTCTTAGGAGTGGCTTTTTTTATGATCTGCTTTTACATAATCATTTTGTATAATGAGGTCTTAGCCAACGATTGACTCATAGAAGACTTAGACTAAATAAATTGTTTTTACTGTCTTAATATGCTTTAAATAAACTAAAAATGATGATTATAGTGCTAATGGGGACTTAGCTTATAATTATAAAAAAGTGAAGTAGGTGTTACTTGTCCCTTAGAATCCAGTAATTAATAAATTGTGTGCGCCCTTGATATCACAATTTTGATATTTATGATAAGATATAGCGGTTCGTTCTCTTATTTCAATAGCTGTTAATCACAGCTACTGTAGTGTAAGCTTTTGGTTCCATAAGTAGGAGTGGTCTATACTAACGGTTGTGTTTTAGTTTGTTTTAAATATTTATGTTGCACTTATTACTTAGGCTTAGATGTTGTTAACTGACTATAATTAATAAACTTAAGATAATGAGCTAAATTCTTTTTCAAAAAACTGAAACTATATTAGAATGATTTATTTTTGTTCGCAAGCTATAAGCCCTTTATTGTGATGATGACGACTAAACTATACAATTTAAGATAAAAGGGCTTTCCTAATACAATTGTTGAAAACGGATATTTAAATAGTTAACAGTTTGTCTTTCAAAATAAAAAGAATACCTCAATATCAATATTTAAAAAAAACATTTTAAAACAATATCTTTAAATGATTAAAACACGATTAAAACATTACTTTTTAATAACACTTTTAAGTATATCAACTATAGATTTCTGTTATTCTCAAGACTTAGAAATAAATCTATGCGATGATAATGGTAGTGGATATGCTAATTTTAACATCGAAGAAATTGAAAATTATGTTTTTCAAACTGTAGGATTAGAAGATGAATATTATTCAGAAGAAATATTAGTTTCTACTTCAAATGGTAATTTAATTTCAATTAAAAATCCATCAAACAATCCAAATAGCTCCTTATTGTGTGATATCACTACTGGAGGTATTGGTGATATTGCTGTAAATTCCAACCAAGAAATTTTTATTTGTGCGGGAGGCGTTTTGTCAGTTGATAATCAATGTAACCTTACTCTTGTTTCTGGTACAGGTGCCTCTTTTTTTAATTCTAATTCACTTTCTTTCGATGATTTAGATAATGCTTATTTAGGCTTTGGTACTCAGTCTTATGTATTTCGATTTAATATTGTTAATAGCACGTTTCAAAATTTTGTTATATGGCATGACTTTGGAACTGGGTCCGCAGGAGGAGATTTCGTAACAATTGATAGTAAGATGTACGTTTCATGGAAGCTTTCTAGCAATAACTACAGACTTTACGAGGTCACACTGGATAATAATAGAAACTACGTTTCTCATATTGATTTGGGTCAACTTCCAGAAAAAACCTATGGACTAGCCCTTGAGCTAGGTGAACTATATGGGGTAACACCAAATAAATTATTTAAAATAGATTTAAATAACCTGACTTTTACTAATATAATAATTAATTCAAGTCCTCAAGACGAGTGGTATGGTGCCGCTGGTCTTCATGAGGCAATAAAGTTTGTTGTATCTACACATTTGACAATAGGTGATGCGCAAAGTAATACAAATGAGCTAAACGGAGATTGGACAAACACAATAAGCGGAGGTCAGACATTATTCGTTAGAATTGAAAATTCTTTAACAGGTCAGTTTGATGTATTTCCAATAGATATTAATATTAACGTTTTTCCAAATGTAAATGAACCTGAAAATTTAGAATTATGTTACCTAAATGGATACAACACTTTTGATTTAAATCAAGTCTCAAATCAAATGCAAATTGACAGTAGTGATAATATCACCTTTACTTACTATATGGAAGATCCAGAAATCAATTCAACAGCAAGTCCAGTCTCAACATTATATCAAAGCATTGCTGATACAGAAATTTTATTCGTATCTGTAGTAAACGATGATGACGAATGTAATTCAGTTTATAGTTTTCAAGTCATTAACTCTAGAATTTCAGATTGTCTTACTAATAATGGATTAATTGAGTTTCCTGACTTTTTTACTCCAAATAATGATGGTTTTAATGATTTTTGGAATATCAAAGTAATATCTGAATTAACTATAGTAGATATGAAGATTACAATTTTCGATCGATATGGAAAGCTATTATACACATTTGGTCCGAATTCTAATATGGGATGGGATGGAACAAATAATGGGTTAGAAATGCCATCTTCTGATTATTGGTTTCTTTTTACAACTAAATCAGGAATTAAAATAACAAACCATTTTACATTAAAGAGATAGATTCGGCATTTTATATGAATCAAATTAACCGTCCAATGATTATAATGCAATTTAAGCCCTAAACAATAAAGTTGTTGCACTTATTGGATTGTGTGTTTATTTATTTTTAAAAAGTATGGATAATGAAGTTTCTATTAAGTTTTGTAATTCTTATCAGTTTGTTCTCCTGTTCAAGTGATCAAATTCCACAGACCCAATCCAAGGGTTGTGTCGAAGGTTAGTAACAATTCCATACTTTTTGATACGGAAGAAAAGTCAGATGTCGCAAACTCATTGAATCGAACTACTCAATTCAATTATAACCCGCAGTCTCCTGTTTCCTCGATTTGGATTATTCAAAAAGGAGTTCGCCTAATTCAGGAGGTTACTTATGACGCAAATGATAAAATACGTTCTTCAGAGGCACGAACATTCACATATGACGCTTTGTTCAATCAACATGGTGGGGACAGTACGTATATATTTTTCAAGAACGAACACCCACATTTACAGAAACAGGGATAGGTCAACGTATTTATATCGAGAATGATGATAACCATATGCTGGCTCAATGTGATTACAATATGATAACTGTAAAGGATGCAAATGGAGTTATTATAGGAAGAGCAAAAGACTGTTTTCAATAGGTAGATGGACAGCAATCTCAAGCAAATAAAACAGCAACATTTTCTTAACTATTTCCCTGAAAGGAAAACAGCGTATAAGCTACTAATTAGAAGATCATAGCTGTATAAACTATTAAGACTCAATCCAAATAAGGCAAAGAGATAGGGCTTTTCACTATTACGATTGATATTGAGTCGCTTGAAAGCTATCTTTGCAGCAAATTAAAAAATAATACATGAGCGCATTAGTAAAATCATCGCTTGCTAGAAAGTGGGTAATGGCACTTTCAGGATTATTCCTTGTTATATTCTTAACACAGCACTTTGTAATTAACATTACCTCTGTAATTGCACCAGATACTTTTAACAGTTGGTCTCATTTCATGGGGTACAATCCATTGGTTCAATTTGTTGCACAACCTATATTAATAGGAGGTTTGATTGTTCACTTTTTTATGGGTATCGTTTTGGATTTTAAAAATCGAAAAGCACGCCCTATAAAGTACGTTAAATTTTCTGGTAGATCAAATTCTACTTGGGTGTCTCGCAACATGGTTATTACTGGATTGGTAGTTCTTGCGTTTTTGGGGTTACATATGTATGATTTTTGGGTTCATGAAATGACAGTAAAATATATAGATGTGCAACCAGAAGATCCTACTCGTTATTTACACGAATTAAAAGAGAAATTTGCCGACCCCATAAGAGTGGTGTTTTATGCGATTTCTTTTGGATTGCTTGCCATGCATTTATGGCATGGATTTAATAGCTCCTTCCAGTCTATGGGAGCTAAGGCTACTAATCAGGGAGCTGTCATTAGAAAAGCAACGTATGCATGGGCTGTAATGATTCCTGCAGGATTTGTTTTTATCGCATTGTATCACCATTTTACTCACTCATAATAAAAAATTATGTCAGTATTAGATTCTAAAGTACCTAAAGGACCACTTGATGAAAAGTGGGTCAATCATAAAAATCACATTAACCTTGTGAATCCAGCAAACAAACGTAACATAGATGTTATTGTCGTGGGAACTGGATTAGCAGGTGGAAGCGCTGCAGCAACTCTTGCTGAACTAGGTTATAACGTAAAAACATTTTGTTACAATGATTCTCCACGTCGTGCGCATTCCATTGCTGCTCAAGGAGGAATCAACGCTTCCAAAAACTATCAAGGAGATGGAGATTCTGACTACCGTCTTTTTTATGATACGATAAAGGGTGGTGACTATAGATCTCGTGAAGCAAACGTTCATAGACTTGCTGAGGTCTCTTCTAACATTATCGATCAGTGCGTGGCTCAAGGAGTGCCATTTGCCCGTGAATATGGGGGATTGTTAGATAACCGTTCTTTTGGAGGTGTATTGGTCTCCAGAACATTTTATGCTGCAGGACAGACAGGACAGCAGTTATTGTTAGGGGCATACTCTGCATTAAACAGGCAGATCAATCGCGGTAAAGTAATTCCATTTAACCGTCACGAGATGTTAGATCTTGTAAAAGTAGATGGAAAGGCACGTGGTATTATTGCTCGTAACTTAGTTACCGGTGAGATAGAGCGTCATGGGGCTCATGCTGTAGTGATAGCTTCTGGTGGTTATGGAAATGTATTTTTTCTATCTACAAATGCTATGGGTAGTAATGTAATGGCTGCTTGGAGAACACACCGTCGTGGTGCTTACTTTGCAAACCCATGTTACACACAAATTCACCCAACATGTATTCCAGTAAGTGGTGATCACCAGTCTAAACTGACATTGATGTCAGAATCGTTGCGTAATGATGGACGTATTTGGGTTCCTAAAAACCTAGAAGATGCTAAAGCAATACGGGAAGGAAAACTACAAGGTGTCAACCTTAAAGAAGAAGATAGAGATTATTATCTAGAAAGAAGGTATCCAGCTTTTGGTAACTTGGTACCGCGTGACGTGGCTTCTCGTGCTGCAAAAGAGCGTTGTGATGCTGGGTACGGAGTGAATAAAACGGGTAACGCTGTGTATCTTGATTTTGAAGCTTCTTTCATTAGATATGGAAAAATAGAAGCTTTAACGAGTGGTCATAAAGAGGCAAGTAAAGAAGAGATTATTGATCTTGGAAAGAACGTTATAAAGAAAAAATACGGTAACTTATTTGATATGTACCGCAATATCGCAGACGAGAATCCATATGAAGTACCTATGAAGATTTTCCCAGCGGTTCATTATACAATGGGTGGATTATGGGTAGATTATAATTTACAAACAACAGTTCCTGGGTGTTTTGCAGCTGGTGAGGCAAACTTCTCTGATCATGGTGCTAATCGTTTAGGAGCGAGTGCATTGATGCAAGGTCTTGCAGATGGATACTTCGTATTATCATACACTATAGGTGATTATCTAGCTGACGAAATTAGAACAGGTGCTATTTCTACCGAAACAGCTGAGTTTGATCAAGCAGAAAAAGAGACTCGCGCCCGTATTGAGAAATTGATGAACGGCGCAGGAACGCACTCAGTGGATTATTACCATAAAAAATTAGGTTTGATCATGTGGAACAAATGTGGGATGTCTCGTAATGCGACAGATTTACAAGCTGCCATGGATGAAATTGCTGAGTTGAGAGCAGATTTCTGGAAGAATGTAAAAGTTCCTGGAACGGCAGATACTAAGAATCAGGAATTAGAAAAAGCAGGCCGCGTAGCAGATTTTCTTGAATTAGGAGAATTGTTTGCAAAGGATGCTTTGACTAGAAATGAGAGTTGTGGTGGTCATTTCCGCGAGGAATATCAAACCCCAGAAGGAGAAGCTTTACGAGATGATGAAAACTTTGCTTTTGTAAGTGCTTGGGAATACAACGAGAATCCGCGTGATTCAAAATTACACAAAGAAGAGTTGGTATTTGAAAATGTAAAATTGGTGACTCGTAGTTATAAATAACTGAATTTTAAATGTTGTGCTTTCGCGAAAGCGTGACAACCTAAATAACAAGTATGAAACTTACTTTAAAAATATGGAGACAGGCTGGTCCTGAAGCCAAAGGAAAAATAGTTACTTATCCAGTGGATGGTATCGAAGGAGATATGTCTTTTCTTGAAATGATGGATATCTTGAACGAAGACTTGGTTAATAAAGGGGAAATTCCTGTAGAATTTGATCATGACTGTCGTGAAGGTATCTGCGGTTCTTGTAACATGATGATTAATGGACAGCCTCATGGGCCACAAAAATTGACCACTACCTGTCAATTGCATATGAGAAAGTTTGATGATGGCGATACAATTACCATAGAACCATGGAGAGCTGCAGCTTTTCCAGTAATTAAAGATTTAATTGTAGACCGTTCTTCATTTGATAGAATCCAGCAGGCTGGGGCTTATGTATCTGTAAATACTTCTGGTAATACACAAGATGCAAATTCCATTCCTATTGAGAAAGCAAAAGCAGATGAAGCATTTCATTCAGCCACTTGTATAGGCTGTGGCGCCTGTGTGGCAGCATGTAAAAATGCCAGTGCCATGTTGTTTACGAGTGCCAAAATTTCTCAATATGCGCTCCTGCCTCAAGGTGAAATAGAAGCAACCGATCGAGTAATGAACATGGTACGTCAGATGGATGAGGAAGGTTTTGGTAATTGCACCAATACAGGAGCTTGTATGCTCGAGTGTCCTAAAGGAATTAAATTGGAAAATATTGCACGTATGAATCGCGAGTATTTAAAAGCAGAAACTATCGGATAGTTTTCTCAGTGGCATATAAAAAACCCCATTTCATTTGAACTGAAATGGGGTTTTTGTTTTGGTGGCAGTTCTATTTTAAAAATCCCTGTATATCCTTCACATTATATTTATGACTTCGTTTCATAAAGTCATTAAAGAAAGCGACATGACTTGCACCGTATAAAACCAGCACCTTATCTACAGGAGAAATAGCGGTTTTATTAAAGTTTGCAAAAATTCTAATGTTGCGACGCTAATAGTCTGTAGCAACGCCTGCCCCTTTAAATTTACCATTTGTATTTACATACGTCATAAGGTCTGCATTGATGTTGAATAGAAAGTCAAGGTATTGAGCTGTGTTGGTAAAGCGGTACAATTGTTTTGTAGTGGCTTGCTTTTCTATGGCTTCTACTTTTTGTAAAAAAGGACCTATAAAACCAGAGCGATAGCTCGAATTAGGCGCTTTTTACCAGCGCAAACGCGATCTTTTCTTAAACCTAATAAATCATAGCCAGTTCGCTTTTAAACCCACACATGGCCCTTATTTCCTGTTGTTGGATTACAGTGAAATTACAAATGAAAACGACCTAGACTTTACGAGAATACTGACTATAGAATATAAAATAGCTAGTATACCTATTTCTGTTTTTATGAATGGAAAAGACCCTAAAACATTAAGGTTTTGTTTTGCAAAGAAAGAGGAAGAGATTATCGCAGCAGCTGAGATTTTGAATGCTTTGTAACCCTGCTTTCCCAGGTCTTTTCTTTACGCTGTACGTTCCAAAAAAAACTGCCACAAATAGAAAAAAAATCAGGTTTCTTAATAGAACTTGAAATCAAAACGGAATTTAAAAATAAGTTTTAATCCATAGTGAAATTAAGAAAAGAGCGTTTCTATCTCCGTAATTTTTAGTAACGAAATCCTTCGGGAGGAGAATGGAAATATGACATGGAGTATCCTAGAACGCTACTATCTTGTCATTCTTGCTGCGCAGCGTTTTTGTTTCTCCTGTAAGTAGTACTTTTATCTTACGGCACAATCCTTGAAATTATCTAATAAAATACCTGATGAAATACCTAATCTTATGTATAGCAATCATTTTTAGCTCTTGTAGTTCTCAAAAAATCTCTAAAACCCTGTCCAGCGCAGATTTCAAAACTGCCGAGCAGCCTTATTTTGAATCCTGGACGGGAGGCGCTCCTGGATCTGGAAGCGGCGTAACGCTCTATTTCCCTAGTTCGATTTTAGAAGGTCATTCATTACAAGCGGTTTATTTCCAAGGTATGGAGAATGCTGGGCCGAGTCTCACTTCTACCGATAAGCAAATGCTAGTCACTCGTTTTCAATTGGTGACCACACCAGATGAGAGGAACCTAGATCCTAAAAACGAGTACGGCAATGAAGCTCCTCCATTAGAAGCCTTCCCTTTTAAATTGCTCGAAAATCAGGCAGTAATCGCATTTGACTTGGATGGCGGCACTAAATACGTAAAACTAGTACACATTACTCAGAGAGAAACTATTGCCTATCCAAGTGCGCCACCTCAAGGGAATAATAAGTAAGCTTATTCATTTTCCTAAAGGCTATAATCAATTCTATCCTTTAGAAGAATTAAATTACTTGAAGTAAGACGTTCCTAATTTCTCCCAAAAGCAGTATAATTTAAAGTCCTTTCCATTAAAAAGAACTTAGGACAGGTCAGGCTCTATCAGAAACTGCCGCTTTCACTCATTCCTATCTAGGAGTCACTCCTTGTGACTAGTTAGGAGTCCTTTCTTTTCCTAGGTTTATCAGCATATGTAATTATAAAAAATCTAGTTATTGTTGCGGTTCTTGTTTTGAGTTCCGCTTTCGCGAAAGCACAAGGAGAAAAAATCGCTCGAGAATTAAAAGGCTACATCGATGCTGAAACCTCTGACGTGGTCATTGAAGTAAAAGATAAAGAACGGAAAACACACTATGTAAAAAGTGCAATAAGCCTCATGTCCATATTGATGAAGTGGCTTGTGCTGGATAAAATGGTAGATGCGATGCGAGTTCAAAACTAAAGAACTTTAACCATCTTCAAAATGTTATTAAACCCTAGTAGTTTCTATTTCCCTAAGAGTAGAATTAATTCTACTCTTAGGAAAATAATGCTACCTTTGAAATTCAAAATAAACCAGCTTTTTGAGCTCCATAAAAAACCTTTTTAAGAATACCTTTATTTACGGTCTGGCGACGGTTTTGCCACGATTACTCACGGTTTTATTGACTCCTTTATTAACAAAACATTTACCTACCAGAGCTGATTTTGGAGAGCTATCTGTTATTTTTTCTTGGATGATTATTTTTAATGTCCTATTAACCTACGGTACAGAAACCTCTTTTTTTAGATACTTTACAGAGACTAAGGATAGATCCAAAGTCCTAGGAACAGCCTTAGCAACCTTGTTAGGCACTACCTTACTCTTTGTTGCTATAGCTTATCTAAGCCTCGATTATATAGAAGTCTGGACAAATAAATCTTCAGATTACTGGAAATGGGTTATTGGTATTTTGGCCTTTGATACGCTTGCAGTGGTGCCTTTTGCTTACATGAGAGCACAAGGAAAAGCAATGAAATATGCCGTGATAAAAATGATTAACGTCGGTATTGCAGTAGGTTGCAGTGCCTTGTTTTTGATATGGTTACAAGATATTCCTATGTTGCGCGATATAGTACCTAGTGATAAGATAGAGTTATTTTTTATAGCATTTTTTGGAGCAAGTTTCTTGACCTTCTTCGTGGTTTGTAAACCGTATTTCAGTAAGTGGACGTTTGATATGCAGCTTTGGAAAAAGATGTTGCGTTATGGGTTTCCTATTCTCATCGCAGGATTAGCTTTTGCAGTTAATGAAACTTTTGATAAAATCTTATTAGAATGGTTGTTGACCGATAATGCTACAGATCAAGTAGGTGTTTATACAGCTTGTTATCGACTTGCTGTAGGGATGACTTTATTTGCAACAGCTTTTAAATTAGGCGTAGAACCTTTTTTCTTTAGTGAAGCAAAGAATGAAAAAGCACCAGAACTTTATGCTCAACTTACTAAAATGTTTGTTATACTCGGCTCGATAGCCTTGTTGATGTATATTATTTTAGTAGATATTATAAAAGTATGGCTTATTGATGAAGCTTATTTTGAAGCCATGGATATTGTACCATTAATATTGATTGCTTATTTGTTTTTTGGCATTTATCAATCTATATCTGTTTGGTATAAGGTAACCGATAAGACTAAATACGGCGCTTATATTTCTGTATTAGGAGCTGTTTTAACTATAGGATTAAACTTAATATTGATACCACAGATAGGGTATATGGCCAGTGCTATAACAACTTGTGCCGCTTATGGATTCATGATGGTGACTTCTTATATTTGGAGCAGAAAACACTTTGCGATTCCATATGATGTTAAAAATATGCTGCTGTATCTAACCGTTGCAATTAGTTTTTCGCTAGTTTTCTTTTATTTTTTAAGAGAAGAATTGGGTATAGGCAGTTGGAGTCTTTATCTTGTGGGAATCGTTATGACAGCAGTTCTTTCTGGAATTATTTGGACTCGCGAAAAGACATTTATTAAAAACTTGATTAAGAAATAATGATCATTAAAATCATCAACAAATCGTCACATGCATTACCTCACTATGAAACGGAGGCAAGTGCAGGAATGGATTTACGAGCACATCTAGAAGTAGCCGTTACTTTACAGCCGCTAGAAAGAGCCATTATAAAAACTGGATTATTCATAGAGCTGCCTATAGGATATGAAGCGCAAGTAAGGCCTAGAAGCGGTCTCGCTGCCAAAAAAGGAATCACAGTTCTGAACGCTCCAGGAACTATTGATGCAGATTACCGTGGAGAAATAGGAGTCATTTTAGTGAACCTTTCTAAGGAAGCTTTTACGGTAGAAAATGGAGAACGCATTGCACAACTGGTCATCGCAAAACACGAGCGCGCAGACTGGTATAAAGTAGAAGAATTGAGCAGCACAGAGAGAGGTGCTGGAGGTTTTGGAAGTACAGGAGTTAAGTAAAATCTAATTTCAATTTGAGTTAGAACTTGAACTTGAAAAAGAATCAAAAAGCTATAGACAAGACCCAATATTCGATAAAAGCTTGAAAAGATAAAGTGAAAAGCCTCGCAGAGGTTTCTTCCCTTTGGATAGACGAAAGATGTTACGTGTGTAAGGGTAAGAAAAAAATATGTACTGGATCGGCAGTTGAGATCTAAGCAGAAGACACAAAACTGTATCAATAAAGAAATTAATAGTGATTTGTAGTTTTTAATTACCATTGGCTTCAAAGTAGAATTACAATTTAAAAGAAGCTTGCAGTGTCTCTAACTCAGAGAATATCTAAGAAGAAAGCAAAGATTAGCCCATCAATAACAAAATAAACAGCTAAGTTTTTAACTTAGCACTTTTACTTTTCTATATAAACTCTAAAAATTTAAAGATTTCAAAGAAATACTTTTTCATTCAAATCTTGATGAAATAAACAGATTCCTGCTGGTGCAGGAACAGCAATATAGCCTATGAAAATAATTGTGCCTATGGCAGGTCGCGGTTCTCGACTGCGCCCCCATTCACTAACAACTCCTAAACCATTAATACCTATTGCAAACCAGCCTATCGTACACCGATTGGTAGCTGATATCGCAGGTATTCTTTCAGAACCCGTGGAAGAAATTGCTTTTATTTTAGGAGATCCAGCATTTTTTGGAGATGAGGTGGTAAATAGCCTTATAAAACTTGCAGAAGGCCTCGGTGCCAAAGCAAGCATTTATAGACAGCTAGAGCCACTGGGAACCGGTCATGCTATTATGTGCGCAGAGCCATCACTTTCTGGACCAGCAGTGGTCGCTTATGCAGATACGCTCATAAGAGCTAGCTTTGAACTCGATCCAGCGGCAGACGCTGTGATATGGACCAAACAAGTGGACAAGCCAGAAGCCTATGGGGTTGTAAAACTCAATGATAAAGAAGAAATTGTAGAATTAGTAGAGAAACCAGACCAATTTGTAAGTGACCAGGCAGTGATAGGAATCTATTATTTCAAAGAAATAGAAAATCTTAAAACAGAGCTCCAATTTGTCATCGATAATGACATTATCAATGGTGGAGAATACCAGATCAATGACGGGATCAAGAGAATGATGGCGTCTGGAAATATATTTAAGACAGCAACTGTGGAGGAATGGATGGATTGTGGCAACAAAGAAGTGGCTATAGAAACCAACCAGCGCATCATGACTTTTATGGAAAAAGACGCTAGTGAAGAATTGAATACACGACCTACTTTACACAATTCTAAAATCATCAAGCCCTGTGTCATTGATAGTAGCGTCGTACTTATAAACAGCACTGTAGGACCACATGTTTCTATAGGTGCAGGAACAGTGATCGAGAATTGCACGATTACCAACTCATTGATTCAAAAAAATTCGATTATAAAAAACGCTACCTTAGAGGAAGCGATGATAGGTAGTCATGTAAAATACGACGGTAAGTTTACTAAAATCAGCATAGGAGATTATTCTATTATGGAATAGTGCTAATGCAATGAATAGTCATTAATTTACTATTAATTTGGTACAACTATTGAACAGTAAAACAGATGAACAAATTATTTAAAGTAGCGTCCTTACTAGCTGTCTTTTTGCTTAGCAATCAACTCTTTGCTCAGCAAGAAGTGTTTTCTGATGAGGTAAATGTCGACGATTTGGGAGATGTTTCAGACGATTTTAAGGACAGTTTTTTCAACGCACTCGCAGCAAAGGCGATAGGTAACCACGATAAGGCTATCTTATATTTAGAAGTTTGTGAAGAATTAGATCCCAAATCTGGTGCCGTGCAGTATGAAATGGGTAAGAACTATTTGATGAGTGACGCTTTCGCAAAAGCAGAAGTAAAAATAATTCGTGCCATAGAACTAGAAGGAGAAATAGAATGGCTCCTAGAAACTTTATACGACGTTTATAACAAGCAAAAGGAATATGAAAAATCCATAGCTATTTTAGAAAAGCTAGCAAAAATCAATCTGAATTATGAGGAGTTATTGCCTTATCAATACTTCAGAGTTGGTAAAAACCAGCAAGCCCTTGCGATTATAAATAAGCTAGATAACAGGTTAGGAGATAACCAACGACGCAATCAGATAAGAATACAGCTAGAAGCACGATTAGAGAAAAATAAAGCCAGGGACGGGAACATTGAAGATCTAGAAGCTGCTATGGCATCAGATCCTAAAGATGAGAAAGCTTATATCAACTTGATTTATCTATACAGTAAGAAAAACAACACAGAGAAAGTTCAAGAAATTGCAGAGCTTTTAGAAAAAAACGTACCTAAGAGTGACAAAGCACAACTAGCACTTTACAAAATCTATTTAGAAGCGGGTAAAACCAGTAAAGGAATTAAAAGTATGCAAATGGTCTTTAAGTCTTCCCAGTTTGATACCGAGACTAAGATCAATGTGCTTAATGATTTCATACAGTCTGGAGTTACAGATGTAGAAGATGAAGAAATTAAAAACGCTATAGACAACTTTGCTGATCAGGTAGGAGATGTAAAAGCTTTTAATGCTTTGGGAGATTATTATTTAAAGAGAAAAGATGCTGTTAGAGCTATTTTATTTTATGAAAAAGGGTTACAGCTTGATCATAAGAATTACGAATTGATTAAGAAAGTCGCCCTTTTAAGCATAGACATCAAGGACTATAAAAAAGCCGTAGAAATTACAGACACAGCGCTGGATATTTTTCCTGCACAAGCCTTACTTTACTTATTAAACGGCGTTGCACATAATCATCTCAATGAACCAGATCGAGCGATAGAACAACTAGAAATGGGGTTGAGCTTTTTACTTGATGAGCCTCAACTGGAGAGCGATATGTATCAGCAACTAGCAGTGAGTTATGATTTAAAAGGCAATACAACTAAAGCCACAAAATTGCGTTCTAAAATAAAAATACCGACTAATAAATCCTAATGAAATACCTAAAGTTACTTTCTATTGTTATACTCTTATTCCTTTCAGGTTGTGGAGGTATTCAAAGAGCTGCAAATAATGCAACAGCAAAAGCTAAAAAAGCTAAAGTATGGAAAGCTCATGAAGCAGCTCGCATCGATTTTAAAACGATGAATGCGAGACTTTCTGTGAGCTATGACAATTTACAAAGCACTCGATCTTTCACCGTAAATCTTCGTATGGAAAAAGGCAAGCAAATCTGGATGAGCGCCACTATATTTGGATTTACAGGGGCAAAAGTGTATATCACTCCAGATCGAGTTCAGTTTTATGAAAAGCTCAATAAAAGAGCTTTTGAAGGCGATTTTAGTTTGATCAGTGATTTTCTGGGAGAAGAAATTACCTTTGAGCAGTTGGAAGACTTACTCTTAGGCCAAGCGGTAGAGCCATTAAAGAATAAAGACTTTACAGTAGTTGATAATGAATATCAGTTCAAGCAAGACGCCCTGATCACTAAGCTTTTTAGTTTGCGACCATCAGACTTTAAACTCTCTGAACAATCGATTTCTAATTCCTCAGAAAACAGTTTTTTAAAAGTTAATTATCCAGAATATCAAGTGGTGGAGGGAAGGATAATCCCTACAGAGATTAAAATTAATGCCCATCAGCGCGAGCGCGTTTCAAAGTTAGAAATGGAGTTTAAAAACGTGGAGTTTGATCAAGAATTGACGTTTCCGTTTCACATGCCTTCTGGTTATAGTCCATTCGAGTTGTAGATGAAAAAAAATAGTTGTGTATTGATGTTGTTTTTGTTGTGTTTCGCTTTTGCGAAAGCGCAATCAGATAAAGCTGTTCTGGAACAACGCAAGTCCGAAATTCAAAAGGAGATCAATCAGTTCGATAGGCTGCTCAAAAATGTGCGAAAGGAAGAAAAAACAATGGTTTTGCTGGTGGAAACCATTGATAAAAAGATGGCTCGTACTCAAGAGATCATCAATATTACCAACAAGCAGGCAAATATTCTAACTAGAAACATAAAAGCCAACGCTGTCGAAATAAGAAAGTTCAACACAGAAATAAAGTCGCTTAAAGCAGCGTATGCTGAGATGATTGTCAAGGCATATAAATCAAAAAACGATCAAAGCCGTTTGATGTTTTTACTGAGCTCTGAAGATTTCTTACAAGCTTATAAAAGGGTTCAATACTTGCAGTCTTATGCAAATTATCGCAAAAAACAAGCTTATGAAATCGAAGTAAAGTCAAATGCACTTGTTGATAAAAATGCCGAATTGGAAAGTGAAAAAAAAGAAAAAAAACAGGTGCTTGCATTAAATAAAAAACAAGGAATTGCCCTTAAAGTAGATAAAGTAGAGCAAGAAAACTTATTAGCTGTGGTTCAAGCAAATGAAAAACAATATGCTTCTAATATTAAGGAAAAAGGAAAGGAACGCAATAAAATAGACAAAGAGCTTAAAGCATTGATTGTCTCAGATATCAAAGCTTCTAACAAAGGGAAAACAGGAGCTGTTGCAAATAAATTTTTTCTCACGCCAGAAGCTAAGATACTTGCAAATAATTTTAAAAGTAATAAAGGGAAATTACCATGGCCAGTAGAAGAAGGTTTCGTCTCTAGACGTTATGGAACACAAGCGCATCCAGTACTGCGATCCTTAACCATAGATTCAAATGGTCTAAGAATGCAAAGTCCAAGTGGTGCAAAAGCACGTGCTATTTTTGAAGGAGAAGTCATGCGCATCACTAAAAGTAAGTACGGTATTCTAGCGGTCCATATCAGACATGGAAATTACACATCCATTTATGATAACTTGAAACAAGTAAGTGTTGAAAAGGGTAACAGGGTAAACACTAAAGACATTATAGGAGAAATTTTTACATCTAATTCAGGAGAGACAGAACTCAAATTTGTTCTGATGCAAGACACAGAAACTATAGATCCAGCACAGTGGATTGCGAGGAAATAGGTGGGTTAGTAATTCCTGCTTTAAGTCGCAATAGTATCTGTTTATTGCGCTATTTTAAGGGAAAACAATTGCGCATTAATTATTCAAATAATGCCTTCAATTCTGTAGCATCCTTTGCTTTCATTTTTCCAGCAAGAACTAGGCTCAATTGTTTGCGTCTTAAGGCCGCGTCATATCGTTGTTTTTCTATTTCAGTTTCTGGAGTGATCGGAGCGATATGAATAGGTCTTCCACTTTCATCTACGGCTACAAATGTGTAGATGGCTTCATTTGCTTTCGTACGCTCGCCGCTTTCGCGATCTTCTACCCACACGTCCATATAAACTTCCATGGAACTCTTAAATGCCCTAGTGACTTGTGCCTCTATAGTTACCACACTTCCTAAAGGGACCATTCTATTAAAGGCCACGTGATTGACAGAGGCAGTTACCACAATACGTCTGGAATGTCTTCTTGCAGCGATACTTGCAGCGCGATCCATACGTGCTAGTAGCTCACCTCCGAAAAGATTATTCAGCGGATTCGTCTCACTAGGCAAGACCATATCTGTAACTGTAGTAAAGGATTGGGATGGTGTTTTAGCATCCATAATAGCGCATTTTTTTTGCAAAGGTAGTCGCTATTTTATGTTGAGGCAGTTTATTTTAGAAAAGATTATCGTAACGGAAATTTTATGGAGAATGCAAATTGGCGGTAGAATAATGATGCGGTTTATAGATATATGACTTCTAGCCGTATAGTCCAAAGCTTTTACTGCAGGATAGGAGCCTTCAACAAACTTTTTAAGCTTCTGATTCGTCAGAACAAATTTGGCCAAAGGGAATTTTAATTCAGTAAAAAGGAGAGGCGCAAGCTTGTTTGGGACCTGCTTTTCTCTCTCTGTAAAAACAGTATCTTGAAAATCAAACAGTAGCTGTTTTTTTTAAGGAGATACGAGTATTAAACCTCTCTTTTGCAAAAGTAAAAACAGTTAAAACTAACCACAAAAAAAACGCCTACAGATCAAAGCCTGTAGGCGTTTTGTGATAATTATACTATCAAGTAAGATCGTTACCGTCTTTATCTTTGAAGTTATATTCTAGATAAGTATAGGCATCTCGAGGTACCACTTTGACCCATTTTTTGTGAGTTACAAACCACTTAGATCGTATAGAAGGATATCCTTTTGTTATAAAAGCCGCCACAAAAGGATGCGCATTGAGCGTTATCTTTTTTAGACCAGCCTTAAGATGTCGTTCTAAAGTTTCGGTAATTTCCTGAATAACTAGAATAGGAGCTTGAATTTCCTTTCCATTTCCATCAGGATCTTCCTCACGAGTTTTTATGTTTACTTCTTGCCTTACACGCTGTCTAGTAATCTGGATCAATCCAAACTTACTAGGGGGAAGGATCTTGTGCTTTGCACGGTCGTCAGACATTTCATCGCGCATATGCTCGTAGAGTTTCTTGCGATTTTCTACTTTGCGCATATCAATAAAATCCACTACGATGATACCACCCATATCTCTAAGTCTTAACTGGCGTGCAATCTCTGTTGCAGAGATCATGTTAGTTTCTAGAGCGGTGTCTTCTTGACTGTCTGCTTTATTAGATCTATTCCCAGAGTTGACATCAATTACATGCATGGCTTCTGTGTGTTCTATAATCAGGTAAGCACCTTTACTCATAGAAACTGTCCGGCCAAATGATGTTTTAATTTGTCGTTCAATACCAAACTTTTCAAAAACAGAAGTTCTTGGGTTGTGGTATTTTACAATAGACTCTTTATGTGGGGCAATAGTTTTTAAATAGTTTTTAATTTCATCATAAACTCCTTGGTCATCAACCACTAT
>NZ_JBLIGN010000030.1:0-30269 GCF_047636915.1 Nonlabens sp.
CCTAGGTCAGTTCGATCTTTGGTGATCAATCCATCGATATCAAACATCATGATATTTTCTTTCCTCGCCCCTAATTTCACATAAAGATTCGTACAAGAAATCGCTGCACTACCAGCACCAGAAATAAGGATCTTGACATCTTCTATTTTCTTATTTGCTATTTCTAACGCGTTTAATAAAGCAGCACTGGAAATGATAGCTGTTCCGTGCTGGTCATCGTGCATTACTGGGATATCCAGCTCTTCTTTGAGCCTTCTTTCTATTTCAAAAGCTTCAGGAGCTTTGATGTCTTCCAGATTGATCCCTCCAAAAGTGGGAGCAATATTTTTTACTGTTTGTATAAACTGTTCCACATCTTTGGTATCTACCTCAATATCAAAACAATCTAAATCTGCAAAAATCTTAAAGAGCAATCCTTTTCCTTCCATCACAGGTTTAGAAGCCTCAGGACCTATATCGCCCAGTCCTAGAACTGCTGTACCGTTAGAAATTACAGCTACCAGATTTCCTTTGGCCGTGTATTTATAAACATTTGATTTATCTTTTGCAATCTCTAAACAAGGTGCTGCTACACCAGGACTGTAGGCAAGAGCAAGGTCTCTCTGACTGCTGTGTTTCTTTGTAGGAACTACTTTTATCTTTCCGGGAGTAGGCTTTGCATGATATATCAAGGCCTCTCTTCTTTTGCTTTCTTCACTCATAAATCCACTTGAATTTTAGTAAAAACAAAGGTAATGCTATTGTGGCTTTAAGTATTTGTGAACTTGATAATATTGCAACTGGATTTCTGTACGTTACAGCGTGTTTGCTTTTGAATTTTTAAATTCTGCTTTCTCCCATGGCACCTGATTTCTTTTTAAAAACCAAATCTGCATTTCTAGGCCTCAAGGTAATCAACGGATGGTAATCGATATCCTTGTGCACTGGTGTAATTTCAAAGCGTTCCAACATTCTAGCGATGACCAAAATCATTTCAAAAACCGCAAAATTATTCCCAACGCACATGCGGGGACCTGCACCAAAGGGAAAATAAAAATCTCGATATTCTTTAGCCTTGCCGGGCGCAAAACGATCCGGATTAAAAGCCTCTGGCTCCTCCCAAAGATCTTTCCTGCGATGCATTTCATAAAAAGATATCAACCAGATACTGTCCTTTTTGATCTCTATGTCTTCACAACTATCTGCTTCTAGGGCAACACGATCAGTCACGTATGCAGGTGGATACATCCTTAAAGTTTCATCCACACATTGTTTGATATACGGCATAGCCATCAAGCCGGTCATCAGATCTTCCTTATCTAAACGACCGATTTCCTTACTCGCTTTGACGATGGTTTCTGGATTTTGAGCTAACAACTGTGCGGCAAAACTCAATGCATTTGCTGTAGTTTCATGACCTGCAATAAATAATACCAAAATCTCATCGATCAACTGGTCATCTTCCATGTGGGTACCGTCTTCATAAGTACTGTGCAACAACATATCTAAAAGATCACTAGGTTCTTTATCGCTAGACCTGCGATTATTGATAATGTTGCGCAATATGTCTCTTGCCTCTTTTAAAAGATCTAAAGAATAGGGTATGCTATTCTCTCCCGAAAGCCATTCCCTATCAAAATACCATTTCATCCATGGAATTCTCAACTCCTTAATAAGCATTCTTTGTGCTTTCTCCGTAATGAACTGAAGTCTTGATATTTTACCTTCGAGATCATCGATATCACCCAAATCAAATAAACTACGTGCCACAACTTTAAAAGCTAAGTCGTTAAAGACGTCATAAACGTCAATTACTTCATCTGCTTTGATTTTATTAAATTCTTCCTGGATCACTTCGTCCATCGTTCCCATAAGAGACACTAGAGATTTTTTATAAAACGCTGGCTGAATCAGTTTGCGGTTTGCACGCCATTTTTCACCGTTCTCTGTGAGTAGTCCATGACCTATGTATTTCCCAAGATCTTCCGTTTGTAATGTGGATTTATTGAAGTTCTTTTGGTTTTTTTGTAGTATGTGCTGGGTAATTTTTTCATCACAAGTAAAGTGAATCGTCAAGCCTGGCTTAGGACTGATCTTAAAAGTATTTCCATATTTTCCAAAATTCTCCCTATGAAATGGCAACGGATCTTTATAAATCTGTCGTGATTTTGATAGAAACCTAAGTGCTGGAATTTGTTCTATTTTTCTCATTCTTATTCAAATAAGCCTCCTACGGCATTTCCTTTAGTCCTTCCCAGATGTCTATAAGCGAGATCGGTCACTTCACGACCACGAGGCGTGCGCATTATAAATCCTTGTTGAATCAAAAATGGCTCATATACTTCTTCAATGGTTTCGGCACTTTCTGATACGGCAGTAGCGATAGTCGTTAAACCTACTGGCCCACCTTTGAACTTATCGATGATGGTTAGAAGAATCTTGTTGTCCATCTCATCCAATCCATTGGCATCTACGTGAAGTGCTTTTAAAGAGTACTGAGCGATATTCAAATCAATATTTCCATCCCCTTTAATCTGCGCAAAATCCCGGACTCTGCGCAATAAAGCATTTGCAATACGCGGCGTACCGCGGCTGCGACCTGCAATTTCTATCGCAGCATCTGGATGAATAGGCACCTTTAATATTTCGGCACTACGCGTGACGATCGTAGAGAGTAATTCTGTAGAATAATATTGTAATCTGGATTGAATACCAAAACGTGCCCTCATAGGAGCGGTTAACAAGCCAGACCGAGTCGTCGCTCCTATTAATGTAAAAGGTGCTAAATTGATCTGAACTGTACGCGCATTAGGACCCGTTTCAATCATGATATCAATCTTGTAATCCTCCATAGCAGAATATAGATATTCTTCGACGATAGGACTAAGACGATGAATCTCATCAATAAAAAGTACGTCTCGTTCTTCGAGGTTAGTTAACAAACCAGCAAGATCACCTGGTTTATCTAACACAGGACCAGAGGTCACTTTAATCGCCACTCCTAGCTCATTTGCTAAAATATGGGCAAGCGTGGTCTTTCCTAAACCCGGAGGTCCATGAAACAGCGCATGATCTAAAGCATCTTCCCTCCTATTTGCCGCTTCCACAAAAATCTTTAAGTTTTCGAGCACCTGATCCTGACCTGCAAAATCATCAAAAGTCAATGGTCTAAGAGCTCTATCTACCTCGTGCTCCTCACTAGAAAAATGGTCACTATTGGGATCTAAATTTTCATTCATACCTCAAAGATACTACTCAAAAGGTACGGAGCTATATTATTTGTATTAGTTGTTACATAATTTGTCTGTTAAAATTAAAACACTCTTGCTAAAACACTTACTACTTGTATTCCACTTTAGTTACCGGCTGATAAAAGAAATTAGCATATAGCATTAGTTCCCAACTCCCATAAAAAAGATAAAAGCGCCAAAAAAGGGCAGAAAACGCGGGAACATAACGGCATCTAAATAATACGAACTGTATATTGAACACGAGCCAATGAACTAGAAAATAGTATATTTCATTAACATTATTACCTGTAGTAAAGCAATCAGTGATTAACAGAGTGTAGACGATAAATCATTCTTGTCAAGAAACTTAAACCTATTCCTATTATGATCATATCAACGGCCTCATGTATAAGAAAAAACCTCTTTTGAATCTATAGCGACAGGAATGTATATTGGAGTCGAATAGAACTATTTATTTAAGAAAAACTTGTAGACCACCGAAAAAATTTGACATAAAAAAAACCACTACAAGTGTGGCTTTTTTTATATACATATATAGATTTAATGATCCATTTCTTCTTCATCTTCTTGTAAAGGTATGTGCTGCGGTGCATAATCCTGTCCTGCAATCACATACTCACCATCCTCATTTACCTTACTGTAATCATAAGGCCATCTATGAACCGTCGGTATAGGACCATCCCAGTTTCCATGGATATGCTTATCCCCTGTAGTCCATTCTAATGTATTAGAACTCCATGGATTAGCTGGCGCTTTTTTACCGTAAAAAATAGACTTTACAAAATTGTATACAAAGAACAACTGAGCAAATGCTGTGGCTATGGCAAAGTATGTAATCAATTTATTTGTGTCTGCTAAATCGTCAAAATAAGGAAAATTAGTGTTGGTATAATAGCGTCTAGGAAGACCTGCCATACCGACGAAATGCATAGGGAAAAAGACCCCATAAGCACCTATTGCAGTTAACCAGAAATGAACATAACCCAAATTCTTGTTCATCATGCGATTAAACATTTTAGGGAACCAATGATATACACCAGCAAACAATCCATATAAAGCTGATATCCCCATTACCAAGTGAAAGTGAGCTACCACAAAGTACGTATCATGCACATTTATATCTAAAGTACTATCTCCTAAAATAATACCCGTAAGACCACCAGTAATGAAAGTAGAAACCAATCCTATAGAAAATAACATACCAGGATTCATCTGCAAATTACCTTTCCAAAGAGTTGTGATATAATTAAAAGCCTTTACCGCTGACGGTATTGCTATCAATAAGGTAGTAAATGTAAATACAGAACCTAAGAAAGGGTTCATTCCTGATACGAACATATGGTGTCCCCAAACGATTGTTGATAAAAAGGCAATGGCAAGGATGGATGCGATCATGGCTCGGTAACCAAAAATAGGTTTACGTGAATTTGTTGCTATCACCTCAGAAGTAATACCTAGAGCTGGAAGCAATACAATATAAACCTCAGGATGCCCTAGAAACCAGAATAAATGCTCAAATAAAACCGGAGAACCACCTTGATGTGCAAGCACTTCACCTTTTATATAAATATCTGACAAAAAGAAAGACGTACCAAAACTTCTATCCATGATCAGCAACAAAGCGGCTGCAAATAAAACTGGAAACGAAACCACACCTATTATGGCTGTAACAAAGAAAGCCCATATAGTTAAGGGAAGACGTGTCATTGACATTCCCTTAGTTCTAAGATTGATCACCGTTACAATGTAATTTAAGGAACCCAACAAAGATGATGCAATAAATATAGCCATTGAAACCAACCATAGAGTCATACCTAATCCAGAACCACCCATCGCTTGCGGTAAAGCACTTAAGGGAGGATAAATGGTCCAACCCGCAGCTGCAGGTCCTAACTCCACAAATAAGGAACTGATCATAATAGCTGCGGATACAAAGAACAACCAGTAAGAAACCATGTTCAAAAATCCTGATGCCATATCTCGAGCACCAATTTGCAATGGAATTAAAAAGTTAGAGAACGTGCCACTTAGTCCAGCGGTAAGTACAAAGAACACCATTATGGTACCGTGAATAGTCACTAAAGCAAGGTACATGTTAGGATCCATAATTCCATCAGGAGCCCACTTACCCAACAATGCTTGAAACACCATATTTGGCTCTCCTGGGTTGGCCAATTGCATTCTCATCAATACTGACATCGCAATACCGATAGCTCCCATTATAAGACCCGTAATAAGATATTGCTTTGCAATCATCTTATGATCCTGAGAGAAAATATACTTAGTTATAAAAGTTTCTTTATGATGATGTTGATCTTCATCATGTGCATGATCTGCAGTAAGAGCGATAGGTTGTCCCATATTTTTAGTTTTCAGCGTTGGCTAAAGTTGTTTCAAAAGTTGTTTGTGTTTGTAACCACTTGTTGTAATCCTCCTCAGACTCAACCACAATTTTTAATTGCATGTTGTAATGAGAAGCCCCACAAATTTTATTACAAAGAAGATAGTATTCAAATTCGTATGGATCCAACGCCACATCGCCAGTAGCTACTAATTCTATACTTTTTTGTCGTCTAATCTCATTAATCTTACGAACTTTTTTGGTCATAAATTCAGTTGACTTATAATCTTCTGAGGTTACCGTAGGAGTAAACTTAAACTGGGTGACCATTCCTGGAACCACATTCATTTGAGCCCTAAAATGTGGCATATAGGCGGAGTGTAAAACATCTTGACTTCTAAACTTAAAAAGCACTGGTCTATTTACAGGTAGATGCAATTCTGCTCCAACCATGTCATCCATGCCGTCTTTATCGGTAGGGTCAATACCCAAAGTATTTTGTCCTTCTATAAACCGAACATTTGCATCTCCCAATGTGTTATCAGATCCACTATAGCGCACTCTCCAGGCAAACTGATAAGCATATACCTCTACTATTAAAGGATCATCATCAGTATTCGTATCCATAAGGTCATTCCAAGAAAACAATCCCCACAAGATCAGCCCAGCGAGCACAACAACTGGAACTGCTGTCCAAATAAATTCTAATCGATCATTATCAGCATAAAACAAAGCCTTTTGACCTTTTTTCCCATGGTACTTATAGGAAAACCAATGCAATAAACCTTGGGTTAAAACCTGTACGATCATTATTACGATGGTAGTAAGCAACAATAAATCGTCGTATTCACCACCATGTTTTGATGCAGCATCTGGAAGAAAGTAATCGTTGTAGCCTATAAAACAGGCGATCATTAAAACATACAGCCCAATACCAAAAATAAGCATGTATTGACCTTGGCGTTTGTTATCGTCGTCATTAGCCACTTCCATGGCATCAGTATCGGGTTCTGGTGCTTTACCAAGAGATACGATCTTAGAAATTTGCCAGACTGAAATGGCAAAAAGGGCTGCTATAAATATGATTAAAAATGCTGTCATTGCAGTTGTATTCTATTGTGTTTAGTAATGAAAATGTTTGCTTTCTCCTAGATAAGGATCACCTTTAGGTATCAAAGGAGCTTTAGAAATTGTATGGAATATATACCAAATGAATAAACCAGCAAAGAACATAAACGCCCCAATCTCCGGAAAACCAATAAACCACGATGGGCCTACTGTCGATGGCATAATCATCACATAGATATCCACATAATGTCCTATTAAAATGAAAATACCAGCAGTCACGACAAACCAATTGACCCTTTTGAAATCAGAATTCATGAGTATCAATATTGGGAATAGAAAGTTAATCGCCACCATTCCAAAAAACAGAAGATTATAATCTTGGATACGGGTGACAAAATAAGTTACTTCTTCTGGAATATTTGAATACCAAATCAACATAAATTGTGAAAACCACAAGTACGTCCAGAAAATACTAAAACCAAACATAAACTTAGCCAAATCATGGATATGAGAATCATTTACAAATTCTAAGTATCCTTTAGATTTTAGAAATATAGTTACTAAGGCTATAGTGGCAATACCTGAAACAAACATGCTAGAAAACACATACCAGCCAAATAATGTAGAAAACCAGTGTGGATCAACACTCATGATCCAGTCCCATGACATAATAGATTCTGTAACGATAAAGAATACCAAAAAAATGGCGCTATGTTTAAAGCCTTTTTTGTACCATACAATGTCACCTAATTTTGCCTCATCTTGCTTAAGTCCAAATCTTCTGATATTCCATAAATACAGGTTCCAACCTACGATAAAAGCTCCTGCTCTAAACAACCAAAATGGGACATTGAGATATCCTGTTTTTCCAGCTACCAAAGCGTCATAATTTTCATGACCAACAATATCAACACCTTCCTCCATCCATATAAAAAGATGATTAAAATGCAATCCAGAAAGAAGTAAAAGTATAAACATAACAATTCCCCCTGGTAAGATATAACTGCCTACTCCTTCCATTACTCTAAAAAGTAAAGGAGACCATCCTGCTTGTGACACCTTCTGCAAAGCGAGAAAAGCGAGCGAAGCCAGTCCAATCATAAAAAAGAAAAAGGACGCAACAAAAACTGCTGACCAAGGTCTGTTTTGTAATTGATGATACAAATGCTCTGCGTGATCGCTATCATGACTATCTGTTTGGGCATCTGCAGTATCAAATACCGCGTAGTCATTTTGCTCGAGGGAACCAGTAGCAGAGAGCTGCTCGTCTGTAGTTTCAACATGCCCGCCACCATGAGCAGCGGTGTCCTCATCCATTTCGTGTTGCACCTCTGCCTGCGAGCTTGGTACTGCCCAAAAACCTACAGCAGTAAAAAGAGCTCCTAAAATCATTAGGGCAATCGCGAAAATCCTTAATTTACTAGTTACCTTATACATATATACAATATCTTCTAGGGCTTAGTGGCCTTCAGTTGTTGTTTTGTTTTCTTTCGAGTGATCAGCACCGTCTTTTTGGTCTCTATGATTTTCATCAAAAACCGCTTTCTTATCTTCATTACTATTCACCAAAGCTAACTCTTCCATACGAACAGTAACAAATTCCTGACGCGGTTGTCCCTTTAAGTCCTTGGTAAGTGCATCTACATGATGAGCAATTTGCCACCTTTCTTCCGTAGAAGTTTGAGACGCATAAGAACCCATATAGTTAATACCGTAATACATTACATGATAGATGGAACCTTGAGTAATTTCCCGAGCATCATAACTAGGTACACCCAAAATCTTTTCAGTGGTCACCAAATGCCCTAAACCATTTCCTTTTGAACCGTGACAAATGGCACAGTAAATATTATAAAGCTCAGCTCCTACTTCCAAGTGCTCTTCAGTGTAAGGCAGTGGGTTCCTTAAATCAGCTTTCGCGGAAGAGTACCCATCATTGTTATTTTGATAATCATAAGGCAGCCATCCTCTGTTCACAGAACCAGCTACAGGAGCTTGCGCTTCTAAATTACCAGGAAATATCTCTCCTTCTTGATACGTTTTATAGCCTACAGACTCATACATATTGGGAAAATACTGTACACTTCTACTGGTACCAGTTGCAACCGACTTACTGTCTCCACCACAGGAAACAATGAGTAATGCAGCAAAAGCAAACAAGAACGTTTTTAAACTTCTATTCATCAGTGCGCTTCTTTGTCAATTAATTTTATCTCAACAGCTCCAGTTTCATAAAGAAACTTTGTAGCTTCTTCAATGTCATTTCCATAAGAATCTATTTCCATTAAAAAATGATCATCGGTCGTTCTTACATCTGGATTCTCTGCTTTTTTAAATGGCCATAACCTACTTCTCATATAGAATGTAATTACCATTAAATGTGCCGCAAAAAATACCGTTAATTCAAACATAATGGGTACAAAAGCAGGCATGTTTTCCAGATACGAAAAACTAGGCTTGCCCCCTATATCTTGCGGCCAATCTTCAATCATCATATAATTCATCATCGCCGTCGCCACACACAAACCAACTATACCATATAAGAAGGCATTAATAGCCAAACGCGTGTCAGCAAGACCCATAGCTTTTTCAAGACCATGAACTGGGAAAGGAGTGAAAACTTCCTCTATGTGGTATCGTTTATCTCTGACTTGTTTCACTGCACTCAGTAAAACATCATCATCCGTGTAAAGAGCATGTATTAATTTATTGCTACTCATGTTTTGCCTCCTTTTCTTCTCTTAGTTTTTTATACATACTTCCACTAACCTTTAAAATAGACTTCACTTCTGCTTGTGCAATTACGGGGAAAGTTCGAGCGTACAACAGAAAAAGTACAAAAAAGAACCCTATAGTACCTATAAATATGCCTATGTCCACAAAAGTAGGTGAAAACATAGTCCATGAAGACGGTAAAAAATCTCTGTGTAGCGAAGTCACAATAATAACGAAACGCTCAAACCACATTCCTATATTCACCACTATGGAAATGAAAAATGAAAACATGATGCTGGTCCTAAGTTTCTTGAACCACATAAATTGTGGTGATAAGACATTGCACGTCATCATTGACCAATAAGCCCACCAGTATGGCCCTGTTGCTCTGTTTAGGAAAGCGTACTGTTCATACTCTACTCCAGAATACCAAGCGACAAATAATTCAGTAATGTAGGCAACACCCACAATAGAGCCCGTAATCATAATGACAATATTCATCAATTCAATATGTTGTATCGTAATATAATTCTCAAGACTCACCACTTTTCTCATAATGATAAGCAACGTATTCACCATTGCAAATCCCGAAAAAACAGCTCCTGCAACAAAATATGGAGGGAAAATGGTCGTGTGCCATCCTGGGATTACAGCTGTGGCAAAGTCAAAAGATACGATGGTATGGACGGAAAGTACAAGTGGGGTTGCCAAACCTGCAAGAACCAAAGAAACTTCTTCAAAACGCTGCCAGTCTTTTGCGCGACCGGACCAGCCAAAAGAAAGTATTCCGTATATCTTCTTATTAAATGGTGTAATTGCTCTGTCTCGAATCATGGCAAAATCAGGAAGCAAACCAGTCCACCAAAAAACTAATGAAACCGATAGATACGTAGATATGGCAAATACATCCCACAAAAGTGGCGAGTTAAAGTTCACCCACAAAGAGCCAAACTGATTAGGAATGGGCAATACCCAGTACGCTAACCAAGGACGTCCCATATGAATAATTGGAAACAAGCCCGCCTGAATAACCGAGAAAATTGTCATCGCCTCGGCAGATCGGTTGATCGCCATCCTCCATTTCTGGCGAAATAGCAATAATACTGCCGAAATAAGGGTCCCTGCATGACCAATTCCTACCCACCACACAAAGTTGGTAATATCCCAAGCCCAACCAATGGTTTTGTTCAATCCCCAAACACCTATACCGGTGGATATCGTATACGTAATACATCCTATTCCATAAAGAAATGCAATGAGTGCAATTGTAAAAACAATCCACCACTGCTTATTTGCAACACCTTCTACGGGTCTAGCAATATCTCTTGTTACATCAGAATATGTCTTATCTCCTGTAACGAGAGGTCTTCTTATGGACGCTTCATAATGAGCCATAATGTCTTGATTAATTTACCTTGTTAATTATATATTTCTCACTTTAACCTGATACATCACGTTAGGTTGGGTACCAACCTCCTCTAACAAGTGATACATGCGGTCTTGTTTTTTTACTTCAAAAATTTCAGACTCCTCATCATTGATATCTCCAAACGTTATAGCTCCACTTGAACAAGCATTAGAACATGCCGTAGCAAACTCTCCATCTTTTACCATGCGACCATCTTTTTTAGCTTCAAGAATCGTCATTTGTGTCATTTGAATACAAAGAGAGCATTTCTCCATTACTCCACGACTTCTTACGGTTACGTCTGGGTTGATAACCATGCGACCTAGATCATTATTCATATGGTAATCAAACTCATCATTCCCATTATAGAGGAACCAGTTAAAACGGCGTACCTTATAGGGACAATTATTAGCACAGTATCGAGTACCTACACAACGATTATAAGCCATATGATTTTGACCCTGACGTCCATGGGAAGAGGCTGCTACTGGGCAAACCGTTTCACATGGCGCATGATTACAATGCTGACACATTAATGGCATAAAGGCTACCTGCGGATTATCAGCTGGAACTTCTAATTCTCCAAAACCACCTAAAGAGCCATTATCTCCGAATAACCCGTCAAATCCATCTTTCTTATCCTCATCAGCTTCAAAACTATCTGTAGAAGAATAATATCTATCGATACGCAACCAGTGCATATCACGAGATTTCCTAACTTCTGATTTACCTACCACAGGAACGTTATTCTCTGCGTGGCACGCTATAACACAAGCACCACAACCGGTACAAGAGTTTAAATCTATCGACATATTAAAGTGATGCCCGACCGATCTATCGAAACTATCCCAAAGATCAACATCTGGAGATGTTACTGGAGTTGCAATGTGGTTTAAAGAAACCTCAGGTGTAGGATTAAAATCATCCTTATTCCCTGTTCTATAAGTACCCAAATCGGTTTCGCGTATGATATCACGACCCATCATGGTATGTTGTAATTGTGTACAAGCAAACTCATGGTTTCCTCCAGCATCTTTAACAGAAACAGTTTGAATAGCAACACCATTTTTATAAAATGGATATGCATTTACACCCGTCTGCATTTCTTCTTGAATAGCGGCAGTCTGCCCGTACCCAAGTGCAATACCAATAGTTCCAACTGCCTGTCCTGGTTGAATAAGTGCAGGAATCTTTCTTTCTACACCGTCTAAAGTTACCGTAACATAAGAACCATCGAGAGCTCCGTTTGCAACGTTCTCATTCACAACACCTAACTTCTCAGCATCTGCCTGTGAAATAGTAACATAATTATCCCAAGTTGTCCTTGTAATTGGATCTGGTAACTCCTGTAACCATGGATTATTTGCCATACTACCATCACCCAGTCCAGTTTTTGTATACAAAGTAAGTTCATAACCAGAGGGCTTTTTAGAATTTGCTAAAGAGCTTAATGCAACCGAGTTGGTGATTTCATTGATTGGTGCTTCACTAACACTAGGATCAGAACCAGTAGTTTGATAAAAACCATCTTGTAACGATTGATTCCAATTTGCCCCATTAGCACCTGTCGTTTCCTTTAAAAAATCCTTATAAGAAGATTCACTACCTGACCATTTTAATAATGTTTCTTGAAATTGACGTGTTTTAAACACAGGATTTATAGTGGGCTGCGTTAAAAACACATGACCTTTTTTAATTTCAGTATCAGCCCAAGACTCTAAGTAATGAGGAGTTGTTGCTACATAATCTACTTTTGCAGCAGTTGCATTCATGGAAGAAGCAAAAGATACGGTAAGAGCTACTTTTTCTAAAGCTTTCGCGAAAGCGGAAGCATCGTCATAACTGTATAAAGGATCTACTCCAGCAATAAAAATGGCACCCACCTTACCCGCGCTCATATCCTTCACCAATTGATCAACAGTTTTACGATTGCCCTGACGCGTCAAAATAGGAACAACTGTATCACTTATTATGGAGTTTAACGCCTCATTAATTTCAAGAGTTAACTGATGTGCTGCCTGATCTGGAATACCACATAATAAGACCCCATTTTTACCAGCTCTTTTTAAACTGATCGCCGTTTGTTCCACCGACTTAGCTATTTTATCTGATAGGGAAACATTTGATGCACCACCAACCACTTTACTATAAAGAGCAGCAATAATTTGCTTTTGCTCAGTAGGAGTAACTGGAAAACGTTTATCTGCATTAGAACCAGAAAGAGTCAAATTGGATTCGTACTGAATGTGATGTGACATCTTACCGTCTTTAGGCACACGCGATCTAGCGTACCCTTTATCAAAACCACCACCTTGCCAATCGCCTACAAAATCAGCTCCAACAGAAACTACAGTCTCTGCATTGGTAAAATCATAATCGGCAAGAGCACGAACACCGTACTTAGCTTGAAATGCATTAAGACCTGCATCTTCACCAATGGTATCATAAGTTACCACGCGCACGTCACTGTACTTATCCTTTAATTGGGAAATAATCCTAGATAGGGAGGGACTTGCATAAGTCTGCGCCAGTAACACCAACTCTTTACCGTTTAATTGAGATAACTGAGCGGCAATTTGTTCATCAAGTTCCTCCCAAGTAGACTCCACTCCTTTAATCATAGGAGTTTTTAAACGGTTGCTGTCGTACAAGGACAAAACAGAAGCATGTACACGAGCATTTGCATCGCCTCTAAAGGCAGCGTCTCTATTACTTTCTATCTTAATCGGTCGACCTTCTCGAGTTTTAACCAAAACGCTCGCATAATCATAACCGTTTGCAATAGTAGTTGCATAATAGTTAGCCATTCCAGGAATAATTTGCTCTGGTTGGTTCACGTAAGGGACTGAATAAATCACGGGACCCTCGCATGCTGCCAACGATGCCGCAGCCGTACTGAATCCGACATACTTTAGGAAGTCACGACGAGAAGTATTTGATTCCTCCATCGCCTCATCATTTCCTAAAAACTCCTCTGTGGGAATAGGACTCGCAAACTCATTCTTCTCAAGATTTTTTATCATCTCGTTGCTGTCATCAAGTTGCGCCGTGCTCTTCCAGTATTTCTTAGTTGTAGCCATAAATTTCTAAAACTATTTTATTAATAGTGGCATTTGCCACATTCGAGTCCTCCTAAATCAGCGATAGTCAATTGACGACCCCCACGAGCTTCAGAAAGTTCTTTATGAATTTTTTCATAATAACCATTCCCCTTAAGATCTACGTTAGTCTCTCGGTGACAGTTAATACACCATCCCATTGTTAATGGTGAATATTGATACATGACTTCCATTTCCTCCACAGGACCGTGACAGGTTTGACAATCTATTTTACCAACAGTAACATGCTGCGCATGGTTAAAATAAGCAAGATCTGGCAAGTTGTGTATACGCACCCATCTTACTGGTTGCTCTTCCCCTACGAATGCCTGTTCATCACTATCCCAACCTGTGGCTGCATATAATTTTTCAATCTCTTTATTGTAATCAATTCCATACTCATCCATTCCTTCCTGATAGGTTGTTGCTGCCACTTCTCCTATGGATTTATGACAGTTCATACAAACATTGAGAGATGGAATACCGGAGTGTTTTGATTCCCGAGCACTAGAGTGACAATACTTACATTCAATTTGGCTAGTCCCAGCATGAATTCTATGAGAATAATGAATAGGCTGAACTGGTGCATAGCCTTGATCTACTCCGACACTCATTAAGGCGCCGTAAGCAAAATAAGCACTGGTTAACAACAAGAATATAGAAGAAACCAAAACTAAGAATTGATTTTGAGCAAAGGCCTTCCAAATAGGAGTGCGTTCTTCAGTTTCTGTTTCGAACTCTGTTTGAATACCACTTGCCTCTGCAAATCTTTTCAATGTTTTATTCACCACGATAAGAAGAACTACCAACAATAGCAGGACAAGCGCGAGTGCCCCTAGAATAATGTTATTAGTCATTGAATTATCCCCTACACCACCAGCGGCAACACCTTCAGCACCAGCAATTGCAACCGCTGCAACAGGCTTCTCTGTATCCGTATAGGCAAGAATGTTATCTATATCCACATTTGAAAGCTGTGGAAAAGCATTCATATTAGACTGCTTGTACTCGTTGTATATCGCTACAGCTTGCGCATCTCCAGTGGCTATGAAAGCCGAAGAATTCTTGATCCATGTATACAGCCAGTCTTTATCATACCTTTCGCTTACCTGAAAGAGTGCTGGACCCACTGCTTTCTTATACAATTTGTGACATGAAGCACAATTAGCTTTAAAAAGAGCCTCTCCTAACGCAGCATCTGCGCTTTCACTAACTTCTACAGGTGCCGTTGGAACACTATCTGAGGTGTTAGCATCTTGCCCATAAACACTTAAAGTAGAAAGTGTCATAAAAACAAACGCTAGCACCAACTGCCATGTGGTCAAATGTAATTTCCTATTTACCATCTCGTTTAATGAATATTACTATAACTTTGGCACGATAATAACAGTAGTTTACTGCACCGTAAATGCATTTGCAAAAATAGGTCATAAAAGCTATATTTTGACCGATGGAAAAGTGAACAAAAATAATTTATAACAGTTCTAAATAGAGCAATGCTAACAAAAGCAGTATTGTCATAAACACCGACTATGTCTAAGAAAAATAAGAAAACCTTACTACTCGCATTAAGTTTCTATGCCATAGCATTTCAGGTAATTGCGCAGAATTATAAACCTATAAACAAGCAATTAATTGAAAAATTAATCACCACTAAAATAGCCATGGATCGTTCTGGAGATTTTAAAGATAGATACACTATTCAATTATTTTATGGAGAACGAGAAAAAGCTATAGATACTAAAGAAAAGTACGACCTTCTAAGTCTTGCGTGGAAATCTGAATTAAGATGGGCTGAACCTTACCATACCGTATGGGTAGGAAATTATAGAAGCAGATTAGAAGCAGACCGTGCACTGCTGGAAATAAAAGAAAATTTCACAGGAGCTTTAGTTGTCAAACCTTGAACAAATTTCATCTTTTTGAGCGACTATATAAAGACAAATACGAGAGCATTAACAAAATCAAACATACTAAAGCAACGTTAATTGATCTCATCACAATCTCTACGTTATAAGCGTTTCTCATTTTCCTACCATTTTTTGCGTGCACTCCATAAAAACCGACCATTTATAGAGACGAATTGTCCAAGATCTAAAACAAACAAACGGAAATGAGGTCTCCTATCGACTCCTTTTTTTCATCATGGTATTCAATTTTCTATACTTCCCTATTACATCTGCCTTTTTTCGTCAGCTAAAGTCATGGTGATTTCTGAATTCGTTACCGAAAACACACAGATAGAAGTATTCTTATAAGTTGTATTTAAACCATTAAACCCGTAGCTATTTTTAAATTAAAATAGCAGTTTTCTAATTGTATAAAGCAGCAATGGAGCACAAATTTGAACAAAACTACACATATACGAAAGCAACCTTTACTCGTTGCATTGGAAATTAGTTACTCCGATATTGATCCTACATTGATTAAAGACTTGATCGGATACCAAAAATATTTACATAGAAAGGCACCTCCTAGAAGGAACAGAAAATGCTCTTCGATCTACATATAGCTGACGCGCAATAATTAATTAAAAAAGTAGGAATTATCGATTGCATTCTATCCTTAGTGACTACAATTAGACGAAGATTGCTAAAAGGAAATAAATTATACCACTACAATTTCGTGTTTCCGAGGAATAACGTCCTCCCATAAGTAAGAGATGGCTCCATTTAAATTAATGATTAAATAGCGATGCCTAAAAATAAAACAGCTTACAACTTTTCATTTATAATACTTAACTCCAACAGTAATTCTATAATAAATCCGATCAAAATTAAAACATGCCTCCCTTTTTAGTTTTGCTAACAACCGAATCTTAAGCTGCGTTAATTCCATGCTATATTTTAATGACAGCGAATGCACTTTCTTAGGAAGCGTGCTTACCTTAGAAATGACTTTTGCTTATCTCATAATTTAAACGCATTCAGAGATACTCAAAAACCCATTTAAAAATATAATCTTTCTGCACGACTAATCTTATAAGGTTTTTAAAAAAGTCCTTTAAAATCCATGTGCCTTTGACCAAAGATTTTTAAGTAAAACTTGTCTTAAAAAAAGCTCGTGTATTTAAACACCAATTCAAATCAGTGCATTATTAAAACACCTAAGCCATCGCTAATAAGTTATATATATAAGTTTTAAACTACTCTAATATCTAAGTTTAGAAGATCCTAATTTTATAGTAACTTCCTTTATCAGCACTTAAAAAAGGCTTCATTAAGTAGTGTCTCTTTACTGCAAAATTTGTGATTTACAATGATTATACTCGAGATTATATTCCATAAAAAAGCACCTTTATTTTCATAAAGATGCCTTTTAAATTTTAGTATGTACTTATTTCAGGGTCTTTTTCACCTCTACTTCCCTAAAGGATTCCATCACATCTCCTTCTTGTAAGTCGTTATAGTTCTTAATTTGCATACCACACTCGTAGCCTTTAGCTACTTCCTTAACATCATCTTTAAAGCGTTTAAGTGCCACTAGTTCACCAGTGTATACTACAATTCCATCTCTAATTAACCTTACACCACCGCTCCTGAATACTTTACCATCTGTAACCATGCAACCTGCAATCGTACCTATTTTAGATATTTTGAACGTTTGTCTCACCTCAGCATTACCAGTAATCTCTTCTTTAAACTCTGGAGAGAGCATACCTTCCATTGCATCCCTAAGGTCGTTTATTGCGTCATAAATAATTGAGTAGGTACGAATATCCACCTCTTCCCTATCAGCAACAACTCTCGCGTTACCTTGAGGGCGCACATTAAATCCGATAATGATTGCATCAGATGCAGTTGCAAGTAAAACATCCGTTTCTGTAATGGCACCTACACCCTTATGAATGATATTAACCTGAATTTCTTCAGTAGACAACTTCTGGAATGAATCCGTTAGGGCTTCTACAGAACCATCAACATCTCCTTTGAGAATCAAATTAAGCTCTTTAAAGTCTCCTAGCGCGATACGTCTACCTATTTCTTCAAGAGAAAGTGTTTTCTGAGTTCTCACTGACTGTTCCCGTTGTAGCTGTGTACGTTTTGCTGCTATAGACTTGGCCTCACGCTCATCCTGGAATACATTAAACTTATCTCCAGCTTGTGGAGCGCCATCCAGACCAAGAATCGATATTGGAGTTGCTGGACCAGCTTCCTGAACATCTTTTCCTCGTTCATCTTGCATAGCTTTAATCTTACCATGTCGAGGACCAGCAAGAACGTAGTCTCCTACTTTTAAAGTACCCGATTGTACAAGAATGGTAGAAATATAACCACGCCCTTTATCAAGAAATGCTTCTACCACGGTTCCTGTTGCAGGTTTGTTAGGGTTTGCTTTTAAGTCCAGTAATTCTGCCTCGAGAAGAACCTTTTCAAGTAACTCCTTCACACCAGTTCCTAACTTAGCAGAAATATCATGGGATTGAATTTTCCCTCCCCAATCTTCTACAAGCAGATTCATTTGAGCAAGACCATCTTTAATCTTTTCTGGATTTGCATCTGGCTTGTCAATCTTATTAATTGCAAACACAATAGGTACACCAGCTGCTTGAGCATGAGAAATAGCTTCCTTAGTTTGAGGCATTATATCATCATCTGCTGCGGCTAGAATTATAGCTATATCAGTAACCTGAGCTCCACGAGCTCGCATTGCTGTAAATGCTTCGTGACCAGGAGTATCGAGGAATGTGATTTTTTGACCACCGTCCAATTCTACACCATAGGCACCTATGTGTTGCGTAATACCTCCACTTTCTCCTGCGATTACGTTTTCATTTCTAATATAATCTAGAAGTGATGTTTTACCGTGATCTACATGTCCCATAACCGTTACGATAGGCGCACGAGTTACTAAATCTTCTTCCTTGTCTATGACCTCTGCAATACTTTCTTCGATATCTGCATTGACAAACTCTACTTCGAAACCAAATTCATCTGCTACGATAGACATCGTTTCAGCGTCAAGTCTTTGATTCATGGTTACCATCATTCCTAGCGACATACACGCACCTATAACTTTGTTAACAGGGACATCCATCATTATAGAGAGATCACTTACCGTAACAAACTCTGTTACTTGCAATGATTTATCGTCTGCTTGCGCTTGCTCCGCAGCATCCACTTTATCTCGGTGACTATCTCTCTTATCTCTACGATAACGAGCGGCCTTAGATTTAGAAGATTTACCTTGAAGCTTTTCGAGAGTTTCTCTTACTTGCTTCTGGATTTCTTCATCTGTAGGCTCTTCTTTAACAATGTTTTTACGAGCAGGACCGGCGCTAGCTCCAACGCTACCACGGCGATTGTTACTTGTGCTGCGATTGTTATTACCTGCTCCTGTCGCTCCAGGGACTCCTGGTTTAGCTATGCGTTTTCTTTTTCCTCTATTAGTATCTGCCGCTTTTTTCTTAGGCTTAGCAAATTGAGAGAGATCTATTTTCTTACCGGTGACTTTTAGACCTCCGAGTTTTTTGTATTCTGTTTTAATGATCTCAGATTCCTGACCTTCAGAAGTAGTAGCCGTTTGAGTAGGAACTACGGGACCCTCTACGCTTAACTCTGCAACTTTAATTTCATTAACCTGAACATTCTTTACTGGCTCCACAGCAACTTTAGAGACCTCTTTAGTCGCTTTTATTGCCGCTTCTTGTTTTTTCTTAGGCTTATACTTATCGGTAGCACTAAGATCTATTTTACCTTTTAAAGAAGTTCCAATTATTTTGGGCCTGTTAGACACCTGTGCGATTTCATCGGACGTTGCAACAACCGGCTTTACTGGATTTTTCTCCTTGGTTGTTTCCTCTACCTTGGCAGTAGGCTTTTTAACCGTTTCAACGGCTTTAGCAGGTTCGTCGGGAGTTTTCTCTGCTTTTTTACCAGCATTGAGATCTACCTTACCTACCTGTTTTGGACCATTAAGAGAAGCTTTAGCTTTGATAACCTCTTGTTGTCGTTTCTGTTTTTCCTCAAGTTCTTTTTCACGCTGCATTCGCAATTCATCTTGTTCTTTGCGACGTTCAGCACCTACTTCCTTTGAGGCAACTTTTTTACTTTTATCAGTTTGAAACTCATCAGCCAATGCTTGATAAACGCTTCCGTCTATTTTTGTGGTAGGGCGAGCCTCTATCTCAATTCCTTTGGAATTGAGATACTCCACCGCACGGTCTAGAGAAATATTAAATTCCCTTAGAACTTTGTTGAGTCTCATATTTTTTACTTCAGCCATAAAATGGTTCAGGATTGACTTTAATTTCTAATCTAATCTTCAAATTCTGCTCTCAGGACTCTAACAACATCTAATACTGTTTCCTCCTCAAGATCTGTACGTTTTATTAAGTCAGCAACGTCTTGCTCTAGAACACTTTTGGCAGTATCCAATCCTATCTTACTTAATTCTTCTATCACCCATCCATCGATTACATCTTTGAATTCGGTTAACTCAACATCCTCTTCGCCACCTTCTCTAATCACGTCTATTTCATAACCCGTTAATTTACCAGCTAATCTAATATTGTGACCTCTTCTACCTATGGCTTTTGAAACCTCCTCAGGACTCAAACGAACTTCAGCTTTTTTGGTCTCCTCATTGATAGTGATAGAAATTATTTTTGCAGGACTCAATGCTCTAGCAATATAGAGTTGCGTGTTCGTCGTAAAATTAATTACATCAATATTTTCATTTCCTAATTCACGAACAATACCGTGAATACGAGAACCTTTTACCCCAACACAAGCACCTACCGGATCAATGCGATCATCATAACTATCTACGGCTACTTTCGCTTTTTCTCCTGGCTCTCTAACCACTGCTTTAACCGAAATAACTCCATCAAAAACTTCTGGAATTTCCTGCTCGAACAGTTTTTCTAAAAATTTTGGAGAGGTTCTTGATAGAATAATGTTTGGCTTATTACCCCTTAGTTCAACACTTTCGATAATACCGCGCACATTCTCCCCTTTTCTAAAAAAGTCAGATGGAATCTGTCTGTCCTTTGGCATAATGATCTCGTTACCGTCATCATCTAATAGAATGATAGCACGATGTCTTATGTGATGGACTTCAGCACTGTAAAGTTCTCCTTCTAATTCTTTAAAATGTTTAAATATATTAGTGTTATCGTGTTCGTGAATTTTGGCAATTAAATTTTGTCTTAGCGCTAAAATTGCACGTCTACCCAACTGAACCAACTTCACTTCCTCCGCAACATCTTCACCTACTTCGTAATCTGGTTCGATTTTCTGAGCTTCCGTAAGCGATATTTCCGAATTATCGTCTTCCACTTCATCATCTGCGACAACAACTCGGTTACGCCAGATCTCTAAATCTCCTTTATCTGGATTGATAATAATATCAAAGTTGTCGTCTTCACCATACTTTCTTTTCAAAGCGGCTCTAAATACATCTTCTAAGATCGCCATCAAGGTGACACGATCTATCATTTTATCATCTTTAAACTCAGAAAAAGACTCGATCAATGCGAGATTTTCCATACTCCTTTTTAATTAAATTTTACAACAACTTTTGCTTGCTTGATATCTTCGTATTTCAAAGTCCACTCTTTTTCGACAGTGACTTTACCCTTACCTACGGGTTTTGGTTCACGAGCTTTCCATATAATAGTAACACCTTCCTCATCAGCGACCGTTAAAAGACCTGTTTCTGTTCTTTTATCCCGATCGACAATTTGTATGTCTCTACCTATATTTTTGATAAACTGTCTTGGAGAATTCAAAGGAGAAGAAGCACCCGCACTGAGAACTTCTATAGAAAAATCAAATTCTTCTCGATCTAAATTATGCTCCACAGCTCTTGAAAAAAACATACAATCTGACAGCATCACACCATCATCTCCATCAATAATGACCTTTATTTCATTACCGGAACCCATTTTAAAATCTATTAAAAATAGGTCTGGACGCTCTTCAAAAGCCTCTTTTAATAATTCTTCTACTTTCTCTTTCAACATACTTATAAAAAGAGGGGACTTTTTGTCCCCTCATACCTGTTTAAATACTTTGCAAATATACTGTTTTTTTAAGCATTTCCAAAGGCTTAGCAAACAGAGTGATAAAGTTGATTTTTTTTGTATCTTTAAGTGATTAAAAACAACCCCTATGAAAAAAATTATTGTCCCCACAGACTTTTCAATTCAAGCAGAAAACGCCTTAAGAGTAGCGGCAGACATTGCGCGCGAAAACAATGGAGAATTGTTTTTATTGCACCAACTGGACTTGCCACTTCATCTAGCAAACACCACAAGCTCTAACCTTCCAGAGGCCTTGTTTTTTATGAAATTAGCAAAGAAAAAGTTTGACGATCTTTTAAAGGCCGACTTCTTACACGACGTAATAATTCATGGTGACGTAGAGACGGGGGCTGCTTTTAGTGGTATCATGGACACGGTAAAACGTCACAAAGCAGACCTTATAGTAATGGGTAGTCATGGAGCTGAAGGAATGCGAAATCTATTTATAGGCTCTAATGCTGAAAAAGTAGTACGCAGTTCTGAAATCCCAGTCCTTGTCGTAAAAGACAGAAAAAATAGACTAGACGTAAACGACTTTGTTTTTGCAACAGATTTAGACCCTAATTCTACAAGCGCCTTAAAAGAAGCTGATGCTTTTGCAAAAAATACCAACTGTAATTTGCATCTCTTATACGTAAATACACCATCAAATTTCTTAAGTACAAGAGAAGCTGAGGCCAAAGTTAGTGAGTATTTGAAAAATGTAAATGTAAAACCCGCAGAATACATTATCTACAACGACTCCTCCATTGAAGAAGGCGTTTTTAATTATACAAAAGATGTAAAGGGGGATTTAATAGGGATGGCGACACATGGCCGTCGCGGGTTGTCGCACTTTTTTAACGGCAGCGTAAGTGAGGATGTAGTGAACCACTCCAGTTTACCTGTCATTACTTTTAGAATCAAATAATTTCTTGATGTTTCCGCTTTCGCGAAAGCGGTATGGCACTACTCTTTAGATAAGTAAAATCCTCACTCCTAATGGAATCAGGATTTTTTATGTCACATTATAGTTTAGAGCACAAAAATGGAACACTCCAATATCGCTAAGTATTCGATTCTTTCAAGCGGTTATTTAGGCTCTCGTAGAGCAGGAAGCTGTGCCAAATATTTTTACCCCTTTAATCTCTGTTTTGCGTTAATTGCTTCCATACCATGATCCCAAAGCAACCTGCTATAAGCAAAAATATGATTGTGTTTAGCTCTTCTGATTTACTCTTTAATTCTTCCCATTACTTATCTAGCTAAGCAAGTCTGTCTTTTATTGCTTAGTTTACTGCTCGTATATCACTGTCCTTTTGTTTGAGAAGGAACATTTATGCAGCAGTACATTCATTTGTGAAATTCTCTACCTTATTATAAGCTTTGGATTTGCGCTGTCCCTATATTCCTCCCAAGATTGAAACGTTTGAATAGTACCTGTTCCTTAAGATTGTACTTTGTAGTACTTCTCTTGGTATGTCTCTTAAAATGGATCTAATAGTGATTTGAGTTTCTTTTAAGTCGTTCACTCCTTATGATATATCTATAAGATTTGCCTCCGTTTTCATCTTAGAAACATGCATTTCTTGATGGTCTTCTCTGAGTACTTCGTACAATGGATAAGCCGCTATACGAAACGATACTTTAGGTAATGCATCGCCTTTTTTAATGCGAGCTGTATATTCATTTGACACCTCTTTATGACCTAAAAAAGAACCTTCCATATAAGCGGTAGCCACTCCAGGCCAACCCGTATATCTCATGTCCCATAAAAAACAATGAAGTCCCACTTTATGGGATAAAAGGCATTTAGGTGAAGGGCCACTAGGATATTTTAACTAAAAATAAGTCCAACTTAATAATAACCTACCTAAACTTAATGGAGGACCCTACTTACTAATTAAAGCAGTTGGTCTAATCGGTTTGATGGTGTTCTAGAAACTAATAATAACCGGTCGATTAAAATCAATAAGGTCCTTATCTCACCTTCACTAAAGAACCATTAAAATCTAATATGCTCAAAACATTTTTCTTAGGTCTCCAAAACAAATTCCTTTTCCAACTCTTCTAAAGACTTCCCTTTAGTTTCTGGCAATATCTTTAAAAGAATGAAAAAGCCCACTAGCGCTATGGCACCAAACATGAAAAAGGTGAGTGCGTTACCTAAATTAGACAATTCCCAAGGGAAAATTAACTGCACTAATGAACTGATTAAAGAATTGACAAAAGCAATGACACCTATCGCCAAACCTCTATATTTTAATGGATATAATTCTGATAACAAGACCCACATTACAGGCCCTAATGAAAAGGCAAAACAGGCTATAAAGCCCAAAATCCCAATAAATATTAAATCGGCATTAATAGAAGTCGCTGCTTCTAAAATAGCCCCGTCATTTTTATTGTAGATTTGATTTCCTACAGCTGATGTTACATCATTTTTAAAATCAATATCACTATCGTAACGTTTATCTGCAAGAGGTAATAATTTTGCTGCATCAGAAAATTCGAATTGGCTAATTTTTTCTTGTGATAGCTCATAAGTTGCTTGATTAAAGCCATAGGCGCAGACTAATAAGCTAACGGCAATACCTGCTGTACCTATCAACAATAAAGGCCTTCTACCCATGCGATCAATTAAATAAATCGCAACAAAAGTAAATAATATTGAAATGGTGCTTAATAAAACTCCTGATGAAAAAGCTGCATCTGTACCAATACCTGTTTGCTTAAATATGGATATTGCATAAAAATAAACAGCATTTATTCCTGTAATTTGTTGAAGAACTCCTACTATTAAACCTACCACCAAAATAAAACGCAAGGATCTTTTTAATAAATCCTTAATTTTTACAGGTGACTTATCTTTATTTGCGTTTATATTTTCTTCTATAGAAGTAATTTCTAATGCTCCTTTTTCTTCCCCATGAATCTGTACTAAAACTTCTTTTGTCTCTTTATATTTTTCTTTTAAATACAACCATCGCGGACTTTTAGGAACAAAATATAAAAAAATAAAATACAAGACCGCAGGAATTAATTCTACGCCTAACATCCATCTCCAAACATTTTCATCTGTAAGAAAGCTGCTGTCCGGTGTATTGTATTTATTAAAAAAATAATTACTTAAGAAGGCAGCAAAGAAACCAAAAACGATATTTAACTGTTGTAAAGAAACCAGCTTCCCTCTATTTTCTGCTGTTGAAATTTCAGCGATATACATGGGTGCTAAAACTAGGGCGGCACCAAAAGCCAAACCACCAATTATTCTTGCTACATACAGCATTTCATAGGACATAGCTACTGCAGATAATACGGCAGAAGTAGCATACAGAAATGCGACATAAAGAAGTATCTTTTTCCTGCCAAATCGATCACTTAACCTTCCCGAAAACAGCATAGCAAACATAGCAGCAAATGAAGGCGAGCTTACTACCCATCCAGACTGTATGGCACTTAAATCAAATTCAGGACCCGCAAAAGACATGACTCCAGAAATGATTCCTGCATCAAAACCAAAAAGAAAGCCACCTAATGATACTACAAAGGCAATAAAGACAAGTTTTTTATTCATGTATAGTAGTAATTATTCCTCGGTGTAATTTAGGCCGTAACCAAAATTATATAAGGGGTTTATAGATGTATCCCAGAAATTAACACCGTATTTCCCTTTGAAATCTTCTACAGATTTAGGCCAAGAATGTGGTAGTTTTCCTTTAAAATTATAATCTCCAAATAAAACTTCTGCAATTCCATCTCCTTCAGAACCCGGCAACCATGCAGCTACAAAAGCATCTGACTGGTTGATCTGATCTGTAGTGACTAATGGTCTTCCTGAAATTAAAATCACCACGGTTTTAACTCCTTTTTTTGTATAGGTAGAAATATATTCTTGATGGGTTTTACTCAAAGTTAGTTTTCGTTCACCAGCACCTTCTCTTATATCACCAAACATTTCGGCATACGGAGTTTCTCCTATCACAATAATAGCAATATCTGCATCAAAATGTTTCCCTGTTGCCTCTTTATCATAAACTACACTTCCCTTAGCTATAGACTTTATACCTTCTAAAATAGTAGTTGCACCTGAGTAATTTTCTTCCATACCTTGCCAGTTAATGGTCCAACCACCAGATTGTAACCCAGAATTATCTGCATGCTCACCAACCACCACAATTTTTTCAATCTTTCGATCAATAGGTAGTGTACGATCTTTGTTTTTTAGCAATACCAAAGATTCCCGAACAGCTTGTCTTGCTTTATCACGATGCCTTTTACTACCAATTTTAGGGATTAAACTAGGCTCTGGATAAGGGTTTTTAAACAAGCCTAACCTAAATTTCTGTCTTAAAATTCGTTTAACGGCGTCATTAATTCTCTCTAAAGAAACCGAATCTTTAACCACTGCACTATGTAAACCTTTTTGAAAAACGTCTAAGTCTCCATCAACAGCCATCACCATATCGACGCCAGCATTTACCACGTCATTTTTACCAAATCTAGAATATCCTTTCCAATCTGTTACAACGATACCATCAAACCCCATACTTTTTTTTAGGGTATCATGGATTAAAACTTTATGAGCATGCATTGCTGTATCGGATATGGTATTGAATGAAACCATAACAGCTCCTACTTTTGCTTTTACAGCTGCCTTATATGGAGGCAGTAATCGTTCTGAAATCTCTTTTATCGTTAAAGAAGTATTCCCTCCTTCTATGCCATAATCTGTAGCTCCATCGCCAATAAAATGTTTGGCGGTAGCCATTACCGTCTCTTTATCTTTTAAATTCCCTTGATGTCCTGCTACAGAAGCTGCCACCATGGTACTTGTAAGTTGTGTGCTTTCTGAAAATGCTTCATACACTCTTCCCCATTTTTCATTATAAGGAATAGCAATACAGGGAGAAAACGTCCAATTAAAACCAGTAGCTTGAGTCTCTATCGCAGTAATTTCAGCAGCTTCCTTTACCAAATCGGGATTTTGAGTTGCTCCCATGCCTATATTATGAGGAAAAATAGTGGCTCCTTCAAAAGTATTTTGACCATGAACTGCGTCTACGGCAAATAACAAAGGAATACCCAAACGTGTAGATAGGGCTTTTTCTTGCAAGGCTCTAAACCTATTTTGCCACCCTAAAGCATCTTCCCCTGGTTCAGGACCTTGCGTATGAATTACAGATCCAATAAATTTTATCGCTATGTCATTATCCGATTCCATGTCTTTAAAATGTCTTACCTGCGACATTTGACCAACTTTCTCTTTTAATGTCATTAACGACATTAAGGAATCCACTTTTCTTTCAATAATTAAATCTGAGGGTGCTTCTAAACTGTATTTACAAGATTTTAATAGCGAGATACAACCCAGCAAAAGAAATACATAACAAATAACTTTGAGCCTACTTGAATCCATAAAATTTAAAATAATTCGTTATGATTTTTTTGAAGGAACATATTCAAATATACACGAAAATTTAGGTGCAACTATTCTTTACAAACTGGCTACTTTCGGAATTCATGCTTTACCCAGTCTACTTCCATTACCCATTCCCCCTTCATCGGAGCGTCGGTAATTTTAGCAAAATTTAAAATGGCAAACATCTTTTCTGGGTAGTTATCACCTTCCCCTACATTTCGATATATTTCTTTACCATCTACTCTATAAACTAGATCACTGTCTTCCCATTCTACAGAATATTCATGATATTCATTTAAAGTAACGTCAAATCCTTTTCTCAAACTCCACCAATCACCTTTATCGCACTCGCCTAAGCTTTTAATAGCTCCGGTAGTAAAGTGATCTTTTTGGTGGTCTCCATGATGTTCAAAAATATCTATTTCTCCAGAGCCTGTTAATGGCCAGCAAATATTCTCGTCCGGTTCTTGTACTGGTGATTCATTATTTTGAGCCCCAAGAAGCCACCACGCAGGAAACATACTTGCTTCTCCATTACTGGCAAGTTTCAGTTTTGCGGTCCACTTCCCTTTAATAAATTCTTTTTTGTTTTTTGTAACGATCCGGCCTGCCATGTATCGAGTTTCTGGATGTTGCTTTCCGTTTTTATCAAAATTGTCGCAACGTATTTTCTCACCTATACGAACGACCTTCAATTTTAAGGAACCATCACTGACTTCTCTTGTTCCAAATGCACCGCCAGGCACATAGCAATGCGTCTCGTTATTCACCCAAATACGTTGATCTTGCCAATTATCGGTATTAAAATTTTCAAAGTTGTCTAAAAAATCAACTTCCCATTCCTTGTTTTCTAAAGCATTCAACTTGGTTTCTATTGGTTCCATGGAATCGTTTTTTTCCTCTGTTTTACAGGATGCGAAGCTTATTCCTATCAAAAGGAAACTTAACAAAGAATAATTTGATGTTCTCATATCTCTGGTTTTACAATACGCACTATGTCGGGAATTCAGTAAGCTTAAAGGTAAGAGTTTGATGTTCTCCTCGCACCTTATATAAATATTAAAATTTACTTATTTAAAAAGGGAAAGGGAAAAATCAGGACCCCGGCTATCTGAAAAGATAAGCTTAAAGCCTTAAGGTCTACAATGAAAATGAAAAGAGCTGTTTTAAACCATTTCTTTACGGTACTTTTTTTCTTTACTGTTTTATTTTTTCTCTCAACTCTTCCCTTAGTTCTAGAGCGGCTTTTTTAAATGATTCCAATTTATACCTATAACGTCCATAGGCAAGGTATTTAAAAGTGCTTATAACAAGAAAGTAGTTTTTTCATAATGTTGATTTAAGCTGCCGTTAGTTGAACTAGAAAGAGGCAAATTAATCTTTAATAAAAACCATTCAAGCTTTATTTAGTAGAGAAAAACTTCATCAAAAGCGTTCTTGAACACATCGAATTTCTTATTCTGATTTATAAATTAACCACTTAAATAACTGATGATATATCCATCACGAATCTTGCAAATAAAATGATCGCATTCAATGTTGTGCCGGCTTCAATATCAGTCTCTAATTGTTAACCATACCAATTGAAAATAACGGGAGTTCTCCTACCCATTAAGCCTCACAAATCCCTTTGGGCTGAGGCAAACTAGATACAAGCCTCTAAGAACACTATAATCTTAAAAGGATCATACTTGCACAGATTACAAGCAACAATTTCTCCTATGTAGAGACCTCACCCCAACCCTCTCCAAAAGAGAGAGAGAGCTATTCAAATCTATCATTTAGAAGTTCCAATATTATACAAACAGCTGATTTGTAAATAGTGTGGTACAACGTCTTAACAAACAAAAACGGGCTGTCCAGAAGTGGACAGCCCGTTTGTTCTAATACCATATGAAAAACAAATGGGTATCATTTATTTCATGTGCCTTGCAATCCGAACTCATACTTGATGCGTAACCCGATGATGTTCATACTAAGTTTATCCATCAGTGCGTTTCCAGAAGATTGTAAAGAAGCGTTAAGGCTGCTGTTATTTATAAAGTCCATGGGGGCGTTCGTGTTATAATCAATCAGGCTTGAGCCATTGTTCTCTAGTATATCATTAAGCCCGTATTCTACAAACACGCCAAAATAAACCCACTGATCAACTCCAAACTTCTCCTTAATCCCAATCTCAAAAAAAGCATTGAAGCTGTTATTGATATCCAGATCGTTTTCACCAAATTCGATGTTATTGAACGTACCAAAACCTGCAAACCTAGGCTCAGTTAACTCCCCGTTGAATCGTTCATAATAGCCAGAAGTAATAAGTGTGTTAGCACTTCCCTGAGAGGTAGGACTCATAAAGATGTTTACACTAGCCCCAGCCTTAGCATACCATCTCGTCTGATTTCCAAAGGACTCGTACTGGACTCCCACAGGAATGGATAATAACATGCTTTGTTGATTTTCAGAATAACGATCTAACGCATATCTAAATTCAAAACTTTCTCCTTCAACATCCACAGCATCTGATCGATCATTGTAACTCGATATGCTATTACTGGCTTGCATATAACTCAAACCTACTCCTGAATGAATACTCCATGATTTATTCAGACTGTAGGAAATCCCTAGATTAATTCCAGCGCCAGAATCAAAAGATGATTCAGATCCTATACCATCGCTAGAGTTGAGCTGCATAAAGGAAAGCTGTGCCCCCGCAGATGCTTTCCAGACTTCTTGTGCGCTAGCGCTATACATACCTGATAGCGATACGACTAGAGTTACCAATGATAATACTAAGAACTGACTCTTAAGTCGATTGCCTATTTTATAATTTACTTTATAATTATTCATAACAAGTAGTCTATTTAGTTTTTGATAAAGTTTACTGATACCGTTCTTTGAGAAGTCGCTAAAACCACTCTATAAAGTCCTACTGGAAGACTTGGCGATAGGCTTACTGATGAGTCAAATCCTTGTACTGGCAACGTTTTA
>NZ_JBLIGN010000031.1:0-29144 GCF_047636915.1 Nonlabens sp.
TGAATCTGTTAAGGAATTTGGGATCAACAATGTTTCAAAATATATAAGAGCAAGCGTTCAAATTGATAGATCTAGCAATAAATTCAATCTACTAAGCTATGATAAAAGTCCCCTTTTCAAAAAAGAACAGCTTTATTTAAAGGTATTGATTCAGGGGTATGCCAGTTTGTTTTTATACGAAGACAACAGCCTTAGAAGATATTTCTATCAAACCGTAAATAATGATGTAGACCAACTCATTTTTAAAAAATATAAAACGCCAGAAAATAAAATTGGAACCAACAACAAATTCAGGAATCAATTGTACGATAATTTAAAATGTGTTGATATTTCAATGGAAGAGTTAAAATTTATGAACTACAACAAGAAGGAATTATTAAATTTATTTAAAAAATATAATAACTGTCATAACTCAGAATTTGTGAATTTTGATGAGAAAGTAACCTCTAGTTTGTTTCATTTGAATATTAGACCAGGTTTAAACAGTTCTTCTTTATCAATGAGGAATAATATTACAAACTCCAGAAACACAGGTTATGATCGTGAATGGAGCTTTAGAGTAGGGTTAGAGTTTGAATTTATACTGGGATTTAATAAAAATAAATGGGCAATAATCATTGAACCCACCTACCAATACTTTAAGGCAGAGCTAGAAATCGCAAATAGGAGCAATACAAATGCCGATTACCAGTCCATTGAACTTCCTCTAGGACTCAGGCATTACTTATTTTTAAACGACACGTCTAAAGTTTTTGTAAATGCTTCTTTCCTGTATGATTTTGCATTGAAGTCAAAAGTAAGAAACCTAGCTGTTGGATCTGGTATTAATGGAGCATTGGGAATAGGATATAAGTATAAGAATACCTGTAGCTTGGAGTTCAGGTATCATACAAGTAGGGACATTTTACCAGATTATGCTTTGTGGACTTCAGATTATAAAACGATATCAGTGATATTTGGATATTCCATTTTTTAAATCATAAACCTTAAAAGAATACTTGTCAAAATATTTTTGCACACAATCAATTGTCGTAAAAGTAAATAAAGGTCACCGTTCCTTATGAGCATCAGAGTTTATTCCATATGCATACAGCAATTTTAAATTTGAAATGTATAAAAATAAATATCTTGTCTGGGATCTCTTGAGCATTCTTTAATTAGGGTTTTAGGTTTGCTCTATTCTTGTTGAACTGCAAAGCTTCCTTCATAATTAGTTGATGTATACATGAAACATGTGTAAGGAACGCATAAAGAATCCTTTTCTACTTGAGCTGTTTACCTTTATTAAAATGTGGGTGCGTTTTGTGGATTTCTGTCGCGTTTATTCCTTAACAAGAATACTGCCAAAAGTGGGTTGCTATTTTCAAATGAGTGGAAGCACTTATTTTTAATCTGCTCGTCTCTTTACGCTTCTTTGTAGCGCTTATTATTTCCTTTATTTTTTATCAGATTTTTTATGGTCTACCACCAGTGGCAACACGTTGAATAAAAAAGCTGATATCCATTGGTAAGTATCTCTGTTCCTTAGTTCCTATATAACTAAAATGAAACACTTAAATAAAAATGGAACACTCAAAATAAAACAGCCTTTTATATGAGAATTTATTTTCTAATCACACCACATAGAATAAGCTCACAATTGCAAAAAAGGAAAAAACACTATCCAGATGCTATAAAATATAATTGTATCTGATAGCGCGTATATCATTATAAATACACAGAACATTGCAAAAAGCACAACGGCTGTATCTGACAGATACTGACCGACAAATAAACTGTGAAATAACAAAATTTTTACATTATATCTTTTCCGCTGGTCGTAACAAAAATAGAAGATTAGGGTTAGAAAACAGGGGGCCAAAGTATCTGAAGGACTGCTGAAAGAATCTAACAATGAGTCACTCTTACCAAAATGATACCACATCAACATAACAATATAAAACCTCTTTTTTTAATTATTAAAATATGTAATCCGTGCTGCAAATACTTGTGTACAGCTATAAAACTAATTAAAACCACAACTTATTAACTTAAATAAACTTATTACATTGTTCACTTCCCTTCATCTATATGTAGTTTCATAGCTTTAATCGTGTACAAACGAAAATAAACGTAAGCAAACGGTTAAAAAACGTTTACAGCATTAAGAGCATCGCATATTTGCACCGTCATCAAAAACAAACGATGATATTTAAATAATTTTCTAATCCATATAAACTAATTTATTATGAGCAATTTAAGCAACAGAGTACAGTTAATCGGTCACCTAGGACAAGATCCAGAAACCGTGAATTTAAACGATGATAAGAAGCTAGTGAAGTTCTCCATCGCCACCACAGATAGGTATACCAATAAGCTAGGTGAAAAAGTAACAGACACGCAATGGCATCGCATTGTAGCCTTTAATGGTACCGCAAACATCATTGCTGAATACGTAAAGAAAGGAAGTAAAATAGGCGTAGAAGGAAAACTAGTCACTCGACAGTGGGAAGACAAAGACGGTGAAAAAAGGTACACCACAGAAGTAGTATGCGATCAGGTGCTGCTATTAGGCGCTAAAGCATAGTGCTAGATATGTATCTAGGTGAGTTATCAAGTATCTACTAGAATAGGACCTAGAAAAATTAGATAACTAAAAAGGGTACTGGATTCCATGTAAATTTGGAACCAGTATCCTTTTTTTTTTATTTTATCCAAGACCCTATTTTAAGAATAACGGCGACTCAATTATTTCGGTTGAACCCTTGACTCCTTAAACGTTACATGGCGCTAGCCGAAATAGATGAAAAAACATCGCATTCCTATAACTCCTAACAACGCATCTACCAGATCCCACGATGCAGTAGAATACCACATTTAGACTAAAATGGTGTGTAGCCAACATAACTCAACTCGCCTTGAGCAGTTCCTCAAATTCAGCAATACATTTTTTTGCGTCTGTGTTATCTTCTATTTCTAAATTTAAGGAAATACATTCATAATATTTTTTACTCACTCCATTCTTAGAAATAGCTGCCATCCATTTCAATTCTTCTTTATAAAGACGGACTGAAATTTGAGAGGCAAAAATCATTTTATATTGCGCAAAACCAGAAGAGTTGAGGTACTTATAGTCTATTTCTTTCATTTTGCTATAGGCCTTTTGATGATCTCCTAAAGAGGAATCATACAATGCTACATCTCTCTTATTCGCAGCTATTTCCATACCTCTTCTAGCACTTCGATCACTGCCAAAAGTTCCTCCATCCATGTACTCTGCAACAATATCACTATAGGTAAAACCTGAAATTACGTTGTAAAAATTGACAATCTTAAACTCCCTGTTTCTATCCTTATCCACATAAAAAACAAGATAATTGAGAACATTATCATTAACATCAGTGACATAATAATTCAATCGGTATACATTATCTTTTTGATGCACGTCAAAAAGATACACTTTTAAATTCAATAATTCGGCAGCATCTACGTAACTGTCTATGCTCTGTTTATAAAGCATATTAAAAGCACTATAATAGCCTTGCCTCTCTTGAGCTGTGTAATTTTGCTTAAAATCAGATCCTAAACGCCATGAAAATAATACAGGACTAAATATATTTTTAATACTGTAGGGTTCGTAGGTGTTGAAACTGTTCTGTATAGATGCTGCAAAATCTTCAACAGCAAATAAATCTAAGTCTACCTCTGCCTTTTTTACCTCTTTGCAACTCCCAAAAGAAAAGGCAACTAAAGCAGAAATTAGTAGCGCCTTGCATAAAGCATCGCACGTAATTAATGTGAGTGAATTTTTATACATAAGTACGATCAACAGATTAGATTTTTAATACCGCTTTTAATGGATCATCCATAAAAACAGGAAAATAGTATATAAATCCTAAGTATCAAAACAGTCTGCATAAAAACAGGCAACTATCTCGCGATGATTGCCTGTTTATTGAATTTTAATTTAGCTTATATACCTAAAAACTGAATTATATACTACCTCTTACAAAATCGCTGTACAAATCATTGAATTGATACCCTTCTGTAAAACGTTTTTTACTCAGTTTATCAAATTCAACTAAGGACCAAAGAACAAATTCTTTCATAAAATTGCGATCTTCCTTAGTCGTTAGTGGCTGATATTTTTGAACCAAATCCTCTAGAGGTTCTATCTGATCAATAAGCACTTGGTAATCGCTATCATTTAATTCGTCTAGCAATTCCAGTCCTTCATTATTAAAGAACCACTCTATTAACTTATCATAAGGAGTCTCTTCATCTCCTTTTACCAATTTTTTAATTTCAGGAAAATACTGTGGAAACAATGTTTTAGTCGCAGCTCCTATCAATTCATTGGCTACAAAAGCCGCACCTTCTTGCTCTCCTTCATATACCAATTCTACCTTTCCTGTAATGGAAGGAATAATCCCTGTAAAATCAGAAAAACGTATGCTTGTATTTTCATCTCCGTTCATCAAAGAACGTCGCTCTGCGGTACTTAGCAAATTTTCAAAAGCGGTGATACTCATACGAGCACTCACGCCACTCTTCTCATCCACATACTCACTATCTCTAGCACAAAAACTAATTTGCTCTAAAAGATCTTTGGCGAGTTCTGACACGTAAACAACTTCTGCAGTTCGAGCGTCATTTTTTGCTTCTTGTTGTGTAATCTTTTTGGCAATCGCTATATTCTCTGGATAATGGGTTAAAATCTGAGAACCTATTCTGTCTTTTAAAGGAGTAACAATACTACCACGATTGGTATAATCCTCAGGATTTGCAGTAAAGACAAATTGCATATCAAGAGCCAGACGCAATTTAAAACCACGTATCTGAATATCTCCTTCTTGAAGAATATTAAAGAGAGCTACTTGAATGCGAGCCTGTAAATCTGGAAGCTCATTGATCACAAAGATGCACCGGTTGGCACGTGGAATCATTCCGTAATGAATCACGCGATCATCAGCGTAGCTTAATTTTAGATTAGCTGCTTTTATAGGATCAATATCTCCTATTAAATCGGCTACGGTAACATCTGGAGTGGCTAGTTTTTCATAAAAACGATCGTCTCTATGCAGCCATGAAATGGGCGTATCATCTCCGTGCTTTTCAATAAGCTCCTGTGCCGTTCTAGAAAGTGGTTGGTAAGGATCATCATGTATCTCACTTTGAGTAACATAAGGAATATACTCATCCAACAGTCCCGTCATTAATCTTGCCAGTCGTGTTTTTGCCTGACCACGCAATCCCAATAAGTTGATGTTATGGCGTGATAAAATCGCACGTTCTAATTCTGGGATCACTGTATTTTCATAACCGTGAATTCCTGTAAAAGAGTCTACATCGTTTTTGATGTTGTGAATCAAATTATCTCTTAATTCTTCTTTAATAGATTTTGATTTCCAGCCTGCTTCTTTAAGTTGGCCTATGGTACTTATTTTAATGTAATTCATAGTTGTTATTCATAAACGAGTCCAAATTACAACCCATGTTTTATTTTAGCAATCATTAAAGACTTATTTAACGTTCGTGTTTTATGAAGAGCAACTTTCTGGTCGTTTAAATTCAACAAGGAAATAGAGTTGAACTCGCTTTCTTTTTTCTTTTCTGAGAACGAAAGGTTTCTCGTGTTTGTTGGAGCTCTAAAACGGCACAAATAAATAACTCTTTCACATAAAAATTACACCCTAACCATAGAACATCAAATATCATTATAAATTGTTTTACCACAACGAGTTCGCCACCCGCTTTTTTTTATTTTACATCGTTGAAAAACAAATCCATAGCCGCTACTCTTCCTGTATTTTGAGCCTTGTTAAAACAGAATATAATACTCTTTATTATAATTATACCGACATTGAATATTCAAACTAGTACAAAAACTTAATTTTTAATGTCACTCCAGTTTATGAATAATTAGTTTTATTTGACTGCTAAATTATCTAGTATCATGGACACTACAAATGGTCTTGTGTATATCGATGGAGCTAGCTCTCGACACTGAGATGGATCGATTATCACGAATATTAAAGTTAATATATGGATACCTATCTAACTATGAATTTTATTTTTATCGCTTTCACTGGTGGCACACGTTTAATCCTTATAAGCCCAATTCACTAGCTAGATTATATATTCCTTTTAAATTGTTTTTGAATTAAGAACTTAAAATTGATTCCAAAATCCTTACAAACCGTTGATAATTTTATAAATATAGTAAGATTGAGGTCTAAACACCTCCTTCAACCCAAGCATCAGTAAATCTCTAAAGGCCATATTCATCACATGTGACTTCTATTTCGATTCCGATTTCGATATAAGAATGGGTTTCCACTAACTGATGTACTTCCAAAGTCCTTTTTTATTCTGCAAAAAGGTCAATACACGTTTTACACCTTCATGTTCTGTTCCTTCAATTTTAGGATCTTTTGAGAGTAATTTTTGAGCAGCTTCTCTAGCAATGGCAAGAATCTTATGGTCTTTAACGATATCTGCCAGTCGCAAGTCCATGACACCGCTTTGTTGTGTTCCCATCAAATCTCCTGGACCGCGCAATTTAAGATCTACCTCAGCGATTTGGAAGCCATCTGTGGTAGCTACCATTGTGTTTAATCTGGTTTTAGAATTAGCACTCAACTTGTGACTAGTCATAAGAATACAATAGCTCTGATCACCTCCACGCCCTACTCTACCTCGCAACTGGTGCAATTGAGAAAGCCCAAAACGCTCTGCGCTCTCAATGATCATCACGCTGGCATTAGGCACATTCACACCTACTTCTATCACCGTAGTTGCGACCATAATCTGTGTTTCCCCTTTTACGAAACGGTTCATTTCAAAATCTTTATCGGCTGGTTTCATGCGACCGTGAACAATACTTACTTTATAGTTAGGCAAAGGGAATTCTCTAACAATACTTTCATATCCATCTTGCAAATCTTTATAATCTAATGTTTCAGATTCCTCAATAAGCGGATATACCATATAAATCTGACGACCGAGTGCTATTTCATCTCGTATGAAACCAAAAACTGCTAATCTATTCTTATCGTATCGATGTACGGTTTTGATCTCTTTACGACCTGGCGGCAATTCATCAATCACCGATATGTCGAGATCCCCATACAAACTCATGGCAAGCGTTCTAGGAATGGGGGTCGCCGTCATTACCAACACATGTGGCGGCAAGTCATTTTTCTTCCAAAGTTTAGCTCGTTGAGCCACTCCAAAACGGTGCTGTTCATCTACCACAGCCACTCCTAAGTTTTTAAACTTTACTTTATCTTCAATAAGTGCGTGCGTTCCTATCAAAATATCCAAGCTTCCATCTTCTAAAGCCTCATGAATCACACGACGGTTTTTTGTTTTCACAGAACCTGTTAGGATAGAAACTGTAATTCCAGTTCCTTCTAACAATTCGGAAACCCCCGTATAATGTTGTTGTGCGAGAATTTCCGTAGGTGCCATAATACAAGCTTGAAAGCCGTTATCGAGTGCCAATAAGGCCGTGAGCACCGCAACAATAGTTTTTCCAGACCCTACATCTCCTTGCAGCAATCGATTCATATGCGCTCCGGTACCCATATCGCCACGTATTTCTTTAACCACGCGTTTTTGAGCACCTGTTAATTCGAAAGGCAAGTGATTTTTATAAAAGTTAGTAAACTTCTCGCCTACTTGATCAAATACGTACCCTTTAATTTTGGTCTTTCTAATTAGGTTCTGAAGGAGCAATTCCATCTGAATAAAAAAGAGCTCCTCAAATTTCAATCTATAGATAGCACACTGTAGCATTTCTGGCGTAGTAGGAAAGTGAGCGTTGAGCATGGCTTCATTTTTACCGATTAGCTTGTAATGCGCACGCATATCGTCTGGCAAGGTTTCCACAAATGCACCATTAATTTCACTGAACAGCTTGCGCATGCATTTTACAATGTAGGTATTGGTAATCTTGCGTTTGGCAAGCATTTCTGTACTGGGATAGACGGGTGTCATCGCACTTTGCTTCCGGGACTTATGGTCTGCTAGTAATTCTAAATCTGGATGTGCGATATTATATTGAGAACCATAACGAGCCACTTTACCAAAAACCACATAAGGCTCATTAATTTTCAAACTATCTTTAAAGTGCTTCTGACTGCGGAACCACACGAGCTCCATTCTTCCAGTCTCATCGGCAAAGGTGGCAACTAGACGTTCAGCTTTTCCAGCACCTGCCGTTTTAATAGTTGCAATTTTACCTAAAATCTGAACCTGGGCGCTATCTGGTACCAATTCATTGATCTTATAATACTTCGTTTTATCAATATACCTATTTGGAAAAAGGTTTGCCAGATCACCGTAAGTATGGATGTGCAATTCACTGCGCAACAATTTAGCTCTTTCTGGGCCTATGCCAGCGAGGTAATCTATAGGAGTAGAAAGAAAGTTAAGTGGCAAAATTGGATGATTTCTAGTACGTTTTCAAAGATAACGGAGTTGAGGCCAAAGTCAAATTAAATACTCATAGGAATATTACTTTTAGATCGAGAGCGTTACACGAAATTTGTCTAAGTACTGAAAACGCAAATCTATGAAAAGAGATCCTGCTAGTAAAAAGGTTTTATTAAAGCCTGTGCTGAATTCAATTTAGTGCTACGCCAAACATTGTGCCTATTAAATAGTTATTACTGCAGCTGTAAGAAAAAATATTATTGAAAACATTTACCTATTAACCACGGCGTCTTTCTAGAAGGATCATCATCATAAGACCCAGCACGACTCTTTCATTATCCTCTTGATCGATGTCAGCAACTTTAGTTAATTCAAACTCTTTACCAAAAAAAGAAGGCATCTTCTTTAACTTCACAACCACCTGTCCTGCAGTATCAGTAACCTTATATGTGGGATTAAATAGATAACCTGTAAAAGCACTTACTATAGGGATTCCACCTACAACCGAGTCTGCAATACGTACCCAGGCATTTGCTTCTTGCACTTTATATTGAGGCTGGCTGTTTTGATCTACAATATCATACTCTGCCTTCCACATGCTGCGCCAGCCTTTCCTAGCAATTTTACCTACTTCTTTATTATTTGAATCAAATATGGAGTAAGCCGCACTAAAATCCAGCCATTGGTTTGCTAAAATGGTAAATAAGACCTGTGTTTTATTCTCATCACTATACACCGTAATCGCTTCTTTAAGCTTAAACATTTTTTGCTTTACGTAAGCAATAGTATGCCCTGAGGCGTTTTGAGCAGTAAAGTCATTACTTAAGGTAGTAATCTTGAAAGAAAATTTAATAGGATACTGTAGGTTTTTCATATAAGAAATGGTTAGAAGTATGAATTAGGCTACATGTAAAATAAAATACTAACCTGTGATATGGTACCCACCATCTACATGTCTTATTTCGCCAGTTATCCTACTTTCTGGTCTAAATAGGTGGCAAATTTCATATGCAAGATCAACAGGCAGAGCGTTTCCTAAAGGGCTCATTTTATTTGAGGTGGCTACATCTTCTATTTTTAAAGTGGCATTACCGGCTTTACTTCCCATATAGGGAGAAAACCGAATAGCGTTAACACGTATAGCATGTTTGCGACCTAGCTCATCTGCGAGTTCTATAGTGATGCGTTCTAGTGCTGCCTTTGCAATGCTTATGTTTCTATAGGGATGGAATGTCACTTTTGCAGCAGCTATGTAACTTAAAGAACAAATGGAAGCTCCATTTTGCAAAACCTTATATTTCAATAAATAATGGGTGATACGTATTAAAGAATATGCACTAACATTCATGGTGTCGCAAAACTCCTCTATGGTAACATCTATAAGTGGCTTCACTTCTTTTTTACGAATGGTTTTATCCATGGCAATAGCGTGTAAAAGCCCGTCTAGCTTAATGCCTTTTGCCGCTAACTCTTGTGCAAAAGACTCTATGTTTTGATCGATAGAAACATCTAGGATTTCTACCATAGAATCCCCTAATGAATCGTGCACAGAACGTTTAAAGTCCTCAAAATTTTTCTGAAGAAACTCTTTTGCTCTATCTGATAAATCGTCGTGAAAAGAACTTATACCTAAACCTGTACAAACCACTTTACCTCCGTTTTTTATAATTTCTTTTGCAGCGTACATAGCTAGTGAATGCTCGTCTGCAATACCTGTGATTAAAAAAGTTTTATTTGTAAACATTTATATATCGTATTGATGAGTGCTTGATAAGTATATTCTTTGATTGTAATGCATTTCATTTTGCATTTGCACAAGCCCGCAAAATGCATAAATGTCAAACCTATTTAGATCATTATACATGCTTTACACTCCTATTATTTTAAGATTTAGAATTACCATTTATAAAGTGCGGTTCCCCAAGTCCATCCAGCTCCAACGGCTGCAAACAAGATTAGATCGTCCTTTTTAAGCAGGTTTTTCTTTACTGTTTCATCTAGCATAATTGGTATGGTAGCTCCAGATGTGTTTGCGTAACGATCCATATTAGTCATTACTTTTTCCCAAGGTAAAGAGATGCGATTTGCCACTTCTTCGAGTATTCTTATGCTGGGTTGGTGCGGTATAAGCCAGTTGATCTCTTCTATAGAAACCTTATTCTTAGATAATAGTTCCTTTATAGACTTTGGAACAACCTTAATCGCAGTTTGAAAAACGGCAGTTCCATCCATCTGAAAATACTGAAGTCCTTTTTTAAGCGTTTCTTCAGAAGTAGGTAGTAAAGATCCTCCAGCTGGTATGTTCCAACAATCTTTACCACGACCATCTGTATGCAATAGAAAATCGATGAATCCTTTATCTTCATGGGTATGAGAAATCACCATCGCTCCAGCTCCATCGCCAAAAAACACAGCATCTCTGCGATTCCAGTCCGTAATATTTGAAAAAGTATCTGCCCCTATTACGAGTACGTTTTTATACATGCCAGACTTAATAAATTGTACTGCCGTAGTTGTAGCAAATAAGGCGCCTGAGCAAACAGCAGATATATCAAAAGCCACTGCATTAAAAGCTTCTATTTTTTCTTGCACAAAGCAGGCGCAAGAAGGAGCAAGCCTATCGGGAGTTGCTGTAGCTAGGATAATTAGGTCTATATCTAACGGCATTAAGCCCGCATTTTTAATAGCTTCCTTTCCAGCTATCGACGCTAAATCACTTGTAGTTTCACCTGTTGAAATACGTCGTTCTTTAATTCCTAAGTTTTTTTGAATCCACGCATCGTTCGATCCTACGGATTCAAAAAAGTCATTTTTTACAATATTTTCTGGAGCATAGGATCCAGTACCTTTAATATATGCATTATTCATAGAATAGTATCAGCAGCTAAAAATGTGTTCTTTTATTAGAACAAGAGGACTATTTTGATTTTAATTTTGAATAATTACACAATTGAAGTTAAAAACGGATTAAAAAGATAATATGCTAAAATTTAGGTTTAAAAAATGAGAAAACCATAACAAGGATTAAGTACTTTACATAAAAACATTATTCTACCACATCCAATTTAGCAAATCGCAACAAGAGTTTTTTCAAACCACCTACATTAAAATTGATTTCGGCTTTTTTCTCACCTCCTATACCTTCTAGATTGACGACTGTTCCACGACCAAAACGAGCGTGTTCGACAATCATTCCTGCCTGCAACTTACCTTCAAATCCTGCTGGTGCGTTGGAACTGCTAGTTGTGCGACTCACAGGCCGCATTTTACGCAGTTTTCTAATTTGCTCCTCATTAGGCTGACTTACACTGGGTGGCGTTCCATTTTTGGGTTTGTCCTGTCTCAATTTTGACTTGTCAGGCTCATCCCATAAATCATTATCCATTAATGGTTTATATCGGTAATCATCAGGTGGTGTGGTGTATTCTACATACTGATCATCTATTTCAGTAATAAAACGACTGGGCTCTGCATCGACTAACTTTCCCCATCGGTAGCGACTTAAGGTATACGTCAAATAGGCCTGATGCTCTGCTCTGGTAAGTGCTACATAAAAAAGACGGCGTTCTTCTTCCAGATCTTCCCGTGTATTCATAGCCATTCCACTAGGGAATAAATCTTCTTCCATACCAACAATATACAGGTAAGGAAATTCCAGACCTTTAGAGAGGTGAATGGTCATTAAAGAAACACGGTCATCATCTCCTGTATCTTTATCGAGATCGGTAGCCAGTGCAATATCTTCTAAGAATTCTGAAAGTGCACCGCGCGCATCGGCGACTTCTTTTTGCCCCTCTACGAAGTCCCGCATACCGTTGAGCAATTCCTCCATATTTTCTATGCGAGAAATCCCTTCTTGAGTTCCATCTTTTTTAAGCTCTGTAATTAAAGCCGTTTTTTTCAGCACGTATTCCGTGAGTTCAAACACATTTTGAGTATCGTTAAGAGCCTGAAAACTCTTGATCATGGTGGCAAAGTTCTTCAGTTTTGTTTTAGTAGCGCTATTTATCCCTGCATCTACTCTATCGATGTTCTCGATCACTTCAAATAACGTACGGTCATAATGCTTTGCAGCAACGATCAAACGGTCCATAGTGGTTGCTCCTATTCCACGAGCTGGATAATTGACCACCCGTTTTAAGGCTTCCTCATCCTTAGAATTGACCACCAAACGCAAATAAGACAGTACATCTTTTACTTCTTTGCGCTGGTAGAAACTCAAACCTCCATAAATTCGATATGGAATATCACGTTTGCGCAAGGCGTCTTCCATGGCACGAGATTGCGCGTTTGTTCTGTACAAAATGGCAAATTTACCGTTGTCTAATTGGTGGTGCATTTTATTCTCAACAATAGAACTAGCTACATAACGTCCTTCTTCAGAATCACTCATCAATCGGTGAACGATAATTTTAGGACCATCTTCATTTGCGGTCCAGACTACTTTTTCAAGTTTGGTTTTATTGTGTTCTATAATGGAGTTTGCCGCTTCTACAATGTTTTTTGTAGAACGGTAATTTTGCTCTAGTCGGTAAGCTTTTACATTGTCATAATCTTTTTGAAAGTTCAAGATGTTATTGATATTTGCTCCTCTAAAAGCATAGATAGATTGCGCATCATCTCCTACCACACAAATATTCTGGAACTTATCTGACAGCGCTTTGACGATCAAGTATTGTGAGTGGTTGGTATCCTGATACTCATCAACGAGTATGTATTGAAAACGATTTTGATATTTGGCCAGTACTTCTGGAAATCTATTGATCAATTCATTGGTTTTCAACAACAGATCATCAAAATCCATAGCGCCTGCTTTAAAACAACGCTCTACATATTCTTTATAGATCTCACCAAAACGAGGTCTTCGTGCCATAGCATCTGCCTCTTGTAAATCGGCATCATTATAGTAGGCTCGCACGGTTATCAGACTATTTTTTAAAGAAGAAATACGCGAGAAAATCTGTTTGTATTTATACACATCTTTATCCAGTCCCATTTCTTTGATAATGGCACTGGTAAGGCGTTGAGAGTCTTGCGCATCATAAATTGTAAAATTAGAAGGGTACCCCATTTTATCTGCTTCTACACGCAATAAACGGGCAAAAACCGAGTGGAACGTCCCCATCCACAGGTTTTTTGCTTCATTTGCACCGACTATTTCACCTATACGTTTTTTCATCTCTTTTGCGGCTTTATTGGTAAACGTAAGCGACAGAATATTGAAGGGGTCTACACCTTGTTGCATCAAATATGCGATGCGTATGGTCAGCACACGTGTCTTCCCTGACCCTGCACCAGCAATGATGATCATAGGACCTTCTTTTTGTAAAACAGGTTCTTTTTGGGCGTCGTTGAGTTGGGAAATATGGTCTTGCACTGGTCTTCTTTTTGTATGTTATAAAGATACGGCTTGTAAATGTTCCGCTTTCGCGAAAGCGGAACATTTACAAGTGTTTTTTCAACAATTAATTCTTGACAGTAGGTATAATCAGCCTCTTAAAACTTTTCTTAGTGGGTTTAGCGTTGATCAAATGAAAGTGACCTTCAAAAATCCATAAGCAACTTTTTTTTTCGAGCTATTGCTAAACTAATTTTTAAATGATATCATAAAATTGAATCTTAAAATTGCAGTCGATAGAAAATAACCTCTTATTTTTGAGCTTTACCTATCACTAAAATCCCACTATGCAAGACAGTATTTTTTCTTTGTTTCAAACTTTATTACCAAGCTTTATTATAGCGGTAATTGCCTATTATTTCCTCTCTTCTTTTATGAAAAATGAAGAACGTAGAAGAAGGTTTATCACGGTAAGAGAGTCTCAGGCAAAAACACTTCCTACTCGTATGGCTGCCTATGAGCGATTGGTTCTTTTTCTGGAGCGAATAAAACCAGCTAGCCTAGTAGTGAGAACCAAACCCGGTAATATGACAAAAGCAGAATATGAGCAAACCATAGTTGCTGCGATAGAACAGGAATTTGAACATAATATAGCACAACAGATTTATGTAAGCGAAGAATGCTGGAACATCATACGAGCAGCAACAAATACCACCATTCAGAAAATACGTCAAGTATCTATGAGCGATAAAGTCTCTACAGCAGACGGATTGCGTCAGGCTATTATTAATGAGCTTATGGACAAACGTGCTCCGAGCGCAACGGCCATCAGCTTTTTAAAGTCTGAAGTGAATGATTTATTTTAACTTAAGAAGCTTCCACTGATTTAACTTCCAAATGACGCGAATAAAAATGTTTCTTTTCTATTCTTAATAGTTATAAAATAATCGCATAGCACTCGCTATAAGGCGGCTCTTTACTTCTATGAACTAGAAAACTTGTGCTGAACTACGTCGAAGTACCATTCCATTTATGTGTACGGCATTTAAAAATCAAACGGTCGCAAGTTGTGGTAATGTGGAAGATTCTGTACCCATAAGAAAAAACACGTTTTTATATAAAAGGAAGATGTATACCCACTTGAATTAATATTGGGAGGTACATCGCAGATTTTGAACAAATCTAGAAGGATCAAGAACGCTCTACTGCGGCTTTCTAAAACCAGATGTTCCAGAATAAAAACTTCCTTCCACTGGCTTTTACAACAATTCTAATTTAATTCAGCACTGCAACTGCATCCCGATTGCTATCAGAAGAGAATCAAAACTCAGTCTGCCTGCCGGTTCTGACATTTTCGTATGGCAACAAATGAAATCAAAACTGAAATTAAATTAGTGGATCCTGAACAAATTTAGAAGTAACCTTTTAGAGGCCTATTTTCCAGAATGACCATTCCTTATCAGAAATTTTTGCGAGCACAGAGAATAAAGGCATCCTTTGACTGCCTGCTCAAATCTCGAGCACCATAAGGAATACACCGGTCTACGGAATCCTCAAAACCTTCCTCAATCTTTGCTGACTGGGATTATCAAAATCACTCATCGCCTGTTTTATAAAAAACTTGCCACTTTCTCCTTTGTATTGTTCCTTTAAAATACCTCGTGCGTTTTCATAAAATCGCCATACATGATGTAAACTGGCATGCATAAGATCTCTATAATTCTGCTGGCTCATCGCATCGAGATTGATTAAATAATCAAAAGCTGCTGTTCTTGTTTCTGTGCTGTATGGAGCAGCTGTATAGGACTGTAGTCTGGTCAATAGTGGTAATAACTCTTCCTTACTATAACCCGTAGAATTAAGCGCCAAAACAATCCACGCCATATCTAGGCTAGAATTGATCTCTTTCCATTGGGCTTTTGTGTTTTCTAAAACCGTTCTTTTATCACTGGCATCGTTCCATAATAAAAACAATACAGATTCTCTAGTAACATAAGAGGCGTCCTGTAGCATACTCGAAATCAACTCCCGATTATTGTCATTTAAATTAGGAGTGCTTAAAACGATAAGTTGGTTCACTTCTATATGATTTAATGCCGCAGCTTGTTCTAACAACTCATATTTCTTTACCGTATCGTGAATACTCAACTGGGCTACCATTTCTTTTACCAGCTCTATTTCCACAGGCTTTTGTAAGGTTTCTAGGTAAGAGTTATAAGATTCTTCAAAAGTAGAAATACGTCTCGCTGCCAGTTGAAGGTATTGCTCCATAACAGGCTGTTTTCTCAGTATCCTCAGCGCTTCAGCAGTAGGAAAGACTTCTGATGTCAACCAGGTTGATTTGAACTGTGTTAAATCTTTTTTACTTACCTGAGCAACCACGTCCATAAAACTGGATGTAGTGACGTTTTTATATTTATTCTCATTGAGGTAACGTGTGACGCTTTCGCGAAAGCTAGACACTCCAATCTTATCTTCTAATGCATGTAATGCCCAAGCTCCATGTTGATAAAACGTAAGTGAATTTGCTTTTGCATCAAGCAGTGCTGTGCTATTTCCACTTGCCGTCTGTTCGTTGAGGGATTCGGCATATTCATACAATTGAATTTGGAAATAGGAATTTCCGTAGAGATTTTTCTCTGCTAGTAAAGCGTAATAGCTGGCAAAACCTTCCTGCAACCAATGGTGTTTTGACTCGGTTTCTGTTACCAGATTACCAAACCACTGATGGGCCAGTTCATGTGCATTCACATTTACATAGCTGCGATCATTGACTCCTAATTCGTCCGTGAAAAACTCGTCATTAAAAATGGTCATTCCCGTATTCTCCATTCCAGCATATAAGAAATCCTTTACGGGAACTTGTTTGTAATTTTGCCATGGATAAGCCACATCTATCACCCCTTCGAGAAAATCAAAGATCTCTTTAGAATGCTGATAAGTGGCGGCTACACGAGACTCCTGTCCTTTATAATAATAGAATTCTAGAGGTACACCTGTTGCGCTTGTGTCTGTTTTTACTTTATAATCGCCCACAGCAAGGGCAACGAGGTAAGTGGACATGGGCTTTTGCATTTTATAATTCCAAGTCTTTGTTTCTTTGTTATCCGTCACTTGAACTAGATGACCATTTGCTACAACATATTTTGAAACTGGTGCCGTAATCGATAAACTCCAGATCATTTTATCATTCATATCATCGATACTGGGCAACCAGTTGCTGGTATATTTCCCTTGACCCTGGGTCCATACTTGATCCCATAAACGATCCTTATCTGCATCAATATGATACATGGCTTTAGAAGGGTAACTGGTGAATAGTATCTTGAGCTGGAGGGTATCATTAGCACTAAAAGGTTCCTCAACAACCAGCTTCTCTCCATCATAAATAACCCTTACTTTTTTAGTATCAATAAAAGCTTGGTAAGCCACAAGGTTTTTGGCGTCTACAAAAATGGAAGGAGTATTCTGCAAAATCTTTAAATCAAAAAGAATTTCTCCTTTTACTTCATTAGATGTTTTATCAAGAGTTATGGAGACATGAGCCTTTTGGAAATCAACCAGATCTAACTGGCTAGAGGTATTTTGGGAATGCGCAAAAAGCGCGATTAAAAAAGTAATTATTGTGATCCATTTCATAGAAGCGAAAAATACAAAAGATGGAGCATAATATGCTCTTTACTCACCATGCTTAACTTTTATTAACTGTATAGTGTTTGCCATCCATTAGATTTCTATGCAAGCACTTCTGCTGTAAAGACAGAAACCTTTATTTTCGTACTCTAAATAAGATTGAACTTTGTACGAAAATAACTTTCCACATAAAAGATTTGGCCTTACCCTAGAATTTCTAGAGAAACACATTCCTAAAACAGATACTGTTCTGGATTTAGGAGTGGAAAATCCGTTTACGCTTATTATGAAAGAAGCTGGTTATCAGGTTTCTAATACGGGTGGGGAAGATCTAGATGATGACACCTCATCTATAGAAATTTTTAAAGGTGAGGTGGTCACTGCTTTGGAGATTTTTGAACATTTAGTTTCCCCTTATACCTCACTGAAAGCTATTCCTTGTGATAAATGTATTATTAGTGTCCCATTAAAGCTTTGGTTTTCCAGCGCCTATCGCAATAAAAACGATATCAGAGACCAACACTATCATGAATTTGAACCTTGGCAACTGGATTATGTGCTGGAAAAAGCAGGTTGGAAGGTCGTCGATCGCATCAAGTTTACCAATCCTGTAAAGAAATTTGGAATACGTCCACTTCTTAGAAAATTTACCGATCGTTATTATGTGGTCTATTGTGAAAAGTCAAATCCTTCCTAAATTTTGAAAATAGCCATCATCATACCAGCTCATAACGAAGAGCAATTTATACACTTGACACTGGATAGCCTGATGCAACAATCGCTGGCAGTTACTCAAATAATTGTGGTAGACGACAACTCAACCGACCGTACTTTTGAAATCGCCAGTTCCTACTCGACCTCATTACCTATCAAAGTAGTGCAAACCTTATCCAGTGCCGAGAATGTTCCTGGCTCTAAAGTCATACATGCGTTTAACTATGGACTGGCTCAAATAGATTTAGCAGATTTTGACATCATTTGTAAGTACGATGCAGATTTAATTTTTCCTTCTGATTATTTGGAGCAGGTGGCAGCTCACTTTCGCTCTAAGCCTATCGGCGATTGGGAGAGCTCCAGCATTGGAATGGTTGCAGGACATTGCAGCATCCTTAAGGAAGGCCACTGGGAAATTGAAAACCAAAACAACCCAGATCATATAAGAGGAGCCCTTAAAGCCTACAGACGTGAGTGCTTCCAACAAATAGGAGGACTTCAAGCAAGTATAGGATGGGATACTATTGACGAGATGCTGGCGCGATTTTTCGGCTGGCAAGTGATTACTATTCCTAGATTGCATGTAAAACACTTAAAACCTACTGGAGCTGCTTATAATTACAGATCTAAATACCTACAAGGAGAAGCTTTTTATAAAATGCGTTATGGAAGGTTACTCACTTTTATAACTGCAGCAAAGATGGCGTGGAATAAAAAGCAATTCCAATTGATACCTGACTACTTAAAAGGTTATCAACTGGCACAAAAAAAGAACCTTGCTCTTCTGGTTACAGAAGAACAAGGTCATTTTATTAGAACATACCGCTGGAAGGGTATCAAATCAAAATTAGGATTTAATGCTAAAAATTAAAAGCCAATCCAAAACTCACATTGAACGGATTGTAGATCTCCTCAACTGGTAATAAAGCTTCTGATTTGTATTTTGCAATTGGAAAAGTTGCTTCTGTATAAATTATGAAACCGTCTGTTAAGAAATATCTCGCACCTAGATACCCTCTGCCGTTTTTAGTGCTCAAAGCAAGTCCTGATGGAAGTGAAATATAGGATCCATGTTCAAAACATTACCTATGTTGGCATTGAAACACAATTTTACCATAGCTGTTTCAATCAAAGTCAGCATCTATGGTATCGTCAAGACCTAGTGCTTAATTCAAGCCATAACCCATATAAAAGTTTTATGCTATTCCAAAATCGCATGCTCCTTGAATTCCATTAGCGCCACTTTGGAAGTCTGCTCCTATTGGCACTTTTTGATCTTCTTTAGCCTTAAATATTGGAGCACTTGGGATTGAACCAGTAATTAAGGCAGCTACAAATAGTACTATTTTCATGCTGTTTTATTTATGTGATCCTTATAAATTTACTACGCCTGAGGTGGATATAAAATGTAAAATAGTGTGAAGAGGAACGAACGTATCTTTTATTAATGCAAACTAAAACTACATTAACAACTCCTTCTTATAATTGATTGCTATTACATTAAAATACTATTTCAAAACTTCGCTTATGGGATTGCCAGTTGCTCCATTAGGAAAGCTTATTTTTAATAAGCTGGAAATGGTAGGCGCGATGTCTATAATTTCTGTACGCTTGCTACTAGAACTTTTACGTATTCCATTACCGTAAAATAATAAAGGCACATGAGTATCATAACTTTGCGAGCTACCATGTGTAGAACCCGTTTTAGAATAAGAAATCACCGCTGGTTCTAAAACAAAAATTACGTCTCCACTGCGTTTGTGATGGAAACCATTCTGAATCAAACGACCAGTTCCATCTGCTTGAATTCCCGAAACGAGTGCGTTTCTAGTATACACCTTATCAATATGCACATAATCTATTATAAGCGTCGCGATGAAGTTTTCTAAATCGATTGGATTGATTTTATTCTTCCGTACATTTTCTTTGTTAAAGAAAATCTGATCGTTAGATATATTTGAAATAAGATCCTCCTGATTATACATTGTCTTGAGGTCCTTATTAAGTTGTTTCTCAAAGTTTGATCTACTAAAATATCCTGAATTCACTCTTTTACTCTGTAAATACGCTGGATTATGGACAGCGCCATGATCTGCGGTCAAGAAAACGGTATAATTTCCATTCCCCACTTCTTGATCCAGTGCATTTAACAAACGCTCTATATCTAGATCTAGCCTTAAGTAAGTATCTTCTATCTCTACAGAATTGACTCCATACTGATGTCCTATATAATCGGTACTGGAAAAACTAACAGCCAGAAAATCGGTTATTTCGTCCTTTCCCATCTCTTCTTTTTTTAAAGCTTCTACCGCAAAGTCTGCTACGATAGAATTGCCATAAGGGGTACCTTTTATGAGGCTATAATTTCCATTCTCACCCCTTAAGTTATTCAAGTCATAAGGAAAAGTTGCTGTTTCCTTCCCCTTAGGTGCCTTTTCAAAATCGTTGAGGTCCGGCCCACTTGCCGTATAGGTTTCTAAAGGATAAAGTGTGTTCCAAGTTTTGAGGTAATGATCTGCTTTTTTGGAGGTATTAAAGTCAGCTACCCATTGTGGTAATTGCTGCATATAAAAAGTGCTGGAAATAAAGTTTCCTCTGTCGCCACCTTCAAACCAATAAGCAGCGTCAGCGGCATGGCCTGCTGGTAAGATGGCACCGCGATCTTTTATCGAAATCCCTATCACCTTTGCTTTCCCTTGAGTATGTAATTCTAGTTGATCAGTAACCGTGCTGGTTAACATCTTACGCGGTGACATTTTACCATCCTCACTATCAGTTCCTACTCCTGTATAATCCTTATCGCTGGCATTATATATAACTTTATCCTCCATTTTATCATACCAGTTATTACCTATAATACCGTGATTCATAGGTGAAGTTCCTGTATATATAGAAGCATGTCCAGGAGCTGTGTAGGTAGGTACAAAATTATAATGATTATTCGTGAGGTTGTAACCGTCATTCATCAACCTTTTAAAACCACCATTTCCGTAACGACTGTAAAATCTGGTTAGATAGTCATACCTCATTTGATCCACCACAATTCCTACAACAAGTTTAGGAGCCTCTTGCTTTGCTGTATAAGTTAGTGGGGCTTCTTTGATTTCAGACTTAGGTTTTGAGTTCTCTCGCTTTCGCGAAAGCGTGCTACAAGAAGTCAAAAAAACAAAAATAAGTATAAGAGAAAGTAAATTTTTCATCATTAACAGTTTGCTACAAATGTAACCTTTGAAAAAAAGAACAAGTTTAAGAAAGCATTAAATTGTGTAGAAATTTTTTTATCTATTTTTACCACCAATGGGATTTTTAAAACACATAGGCCGCTATATAATAATGCTTTCTGGTATATTTAGAAGACCTACCAAAGCAATTGTACTCAAAGAATTGATTCTTAAAGAGATAGACGACCTTATTATAGGATCATTAGGTATCACTGCGTTCATATCATTGTTTATGGGAGCGGTTGTTGCATTACAAACTGCGTTGAATCTGGACAATCCTTGGATTCCTAAATCGCTCATAGGTTTTGCGACCAGGCAATCCATTATTCTCGAGTTTGCACCTACATTTATATCGGTGATTATGGCTGGGAAAGTAGGCTCTTATATTACATCAAGCATAGGTTCTATGAGAGTTACAGAGCAAATTGACGCTCTAGAAGTAATGGGTATAAACCCACTTAATTATTTAGTTTTCCCTAAAATTATTGCGCTACTTTTTTATCCTTTTTTGATTGCTATCATCATGTTTGTCGGAATAGGTGGCGGCTACCTCGCGAGTGTTTATGGTGGACTGGCCAGTGCTGAAGATTTTACAACTGGATTACAAGAAACTTTTATACCATGGCACATTGCTTATGCATTTATAAAAACTATGTTTTTTGGAATTCTTCTGGCCACGATACCCAGTTATCACGGCTATTACATGGAAGGTGGCGCACTAGAAGTAGGAAAAGCGAGTACTACTAGTTTCGTATGGACTTGTGTGGCTATAATTATATCAAATTATATTCTAACTCAATTACTGTTAAGTTAATGATACAGGTAAACGATTTACGTAAAAGCTTTAACGGTGAGGACATCCTTAAAGGAATCACAGCAACTTTTCACAAAGGAAAAACCAACATGATTATAGGAGCCAGCGGCTCTGGAAAGTCTGTTTTTCTTAAAAATATGCTGGGTTTATTTGTTCCTGATGATGGGGAGATTATATATGAAGGGGAAACACTTAACGAGATGGACATCGCACGTAAAAGTAACTTGCGCAAGGAAATGGGAATGCTTTTCCAGCACAGTGCTTTATTTGATTCCCTAAGCGTAGAGGAAAACATCATGTTTCCATTGCGCATGTTTACTAAAATGAATCTTAATGAAAGGCTCGACAGAGCTAACGAAATTTTAAATCGAGTCAATCTAGTCAACCTCAATAAAAAGATGCCTAGTGAGATTTCTGGTGGACAACAAAAACGAGTAGCCCTTGCGAGGGCAGTTGTAAATCGCCCTAGATTCTTATTCTGTGATGAACCTAATTCGGGTTTAGATCCAAATACAGCCACCGTGATTGATAACCTTATACAAGAAATAACACACGAGAGTAATATTACTACAGTCATTATCTCTCACGATATGAACTCTGTAATGGAAATAGGAGAAACCATCGTGTTTTTAAAAGAGGGCAAACTAGCTTGGAAAGGAACAAATAAGGAAATATTTAAAACAGATAATGAGGTAGTTACCGACTTTGTATACAGCTCTAATCTTTTTAAGAAAGTACGGATAGCACAAAATGAAGGGTTTTAAATTCCGTATTTAATAAAATAAAAAAGTCTAGCCTTAAAAGCCTTATATAAAAAATCGATTTTTTCATAAGAATGCATTAGCAACAAAGCCGTTTTTTGTTAATTATTACATAACAGGATGTTAATTTAATAGTGAGGTGTTATTTTTAGTCACCTTAAAATTAAAATTATGTTAGGCAGTAAAATAAAATGGTCCATAGGTTTGATATTAGTTATTTTGCTCATAGTAGCTACTAACTTTATAGATAGAAATAACTTTCAACGCATTCAAGATTCTGTTTATTCGATTTATGAAGACCGATTGATTGCTAAAAATTTTATTTTTGATATTCAGATAAAAATTCATGAGAAAGAGATGCTGCTGGCTCAACAAAAAGATTCTATACTAGCATCTGAGCGGACTGCTTCACAAAAGACAATTTTAGGTCTGGTGGAAGGCTTGTCTAATACGGGACTTACAAGAGAAGAAAAAAGAGTTCTTTCTAACTTATCAGAAGAAGTAAATTCCTTATTTAACATAGAAACTACCTATCACAACGCCCTAAATAAGAACTCTGTTTCAAAGAGATTTAAGGCACAGATCAAAAACATAAGCAATACTCTAAGTCAGTTATCTGACATTCAAATATCAGAAGGTAAAAGACAAATGCAAGTAGGTAAAAAGGCTATGGAGTCTATTGAATTACTCACTCAACTCGAAGTTTGGATCATGATCTTTCTGGGTGTTCTTGTCCAATTTATAATTCTCTATAATCCTAAAAAAAAGGTGGAGGATTAGGGTAGTTATTATTTAGTTTAACCATGCGTCACTGAGATATGTGGTTTATATCCATTGATATATCCCTGTTATAGGTTTCTGTTGTAGTCGTTAAAATCAAACCTGTAGAAACATTTCTAAATACAACACTACTAGGACCTATACTTAGGTATCCTTAAGGATATCATTCCAACACTTTAAGACTTAACTGGCATTCAAAAAAAAACCGATTTCAAATGAATGAAATCGGTTGTTTAGTAGCTATATAACTTCTAATCCGTTAGTCCCATTTAGAACCAAAAAACTTAGATCTATTTCCTTTTTTATCTCCTGAGCTATCAGATGATGATCCAGAATCTTCTCTTTTAGGTCTGGACTCACGATCTTTAAAACTACTTCCACCACTTGGGCGAGAATCATCATTTGATTTAGAGCTGCGACCTTTAAAGCCACCACCAGAACTTGAGCTATCATCACGATTTCCTTTGTAACTACTACCGCCGCCAGAGTTAGAATCTCCATCTCTACGACCTCTAAAACCACCGCCAGAACCAGAATTACTGTCTCTACGACCTTTATAGCCACCTCCAGAATCTCCGTCACGTTTTCCTTTGTAACCTCCACCGTCGCTTCTACCGCGTCCACTATCGCGACCACCGCGACCGCCATCACGTCCACCGCTATCTCTAGATTCTTTTACTTCACCTTCGTGTATATTTGCTCTAACCTCACGATTATTGCGCTCTGTGCCGTTCAGCTTCTCCATTTGAGGCGCTACTTCTTCCTTTATATCCATAAAAGAATGAGCACCATCTAATACGATACGACCTATATCGTTTCCTGTAATTCCAGTAACGTCACATACAAAGCCTAATAAAGCTCCTTTATTCATATCATCTTTACGGCCTACATTGATAAAGTAAGTTTTCATACCTTCCTCCTTGCCTCTTGATCTAGGTTTTCTCTCGCGATATTCACCACTATCTTCACGGCCTTTAGAACGATCATTAAGATCTGTAATAGAGTTGCGTTTGTAAATTTTATTGAATTCCTGACTTAAGAATTTACCTATAAGTTCGTCCTTAGTAACCTCTTCAAGGCTTGCCTTAACTTCCTCAAAAAGTTCATCAGTAATCTTATTATTTACTTCTAGGTCTTTAATACCATTGGTCCATCTTGAAATTCTTTTTGCAGTAATGGCTTCCAGCGCTGGAATTTCTCCCTTATCAAATTTAATAGAGAGTTTACTCTCCATATACTTCAATTTACGCATATCACCTTTAGTGATCAATGCTATAGATTCTCCTTTCTTACCTGCACGAGCAGTACGACCAGAACGGTGCGCATAAAATTCAGGATCATCTGGTAATGCAAAGTGGATTACGTGTGTAATATCCTCTACATCAATTCCACGAGCAGCTACATCAGTTGCAATCAGTAATTTCAGATTTTTATTTCTAAAACGCTTCATAGCAGCATCACGCTGTGCTTGTGACATATCACCGTGAAGTGCCTCTGTAGAATAACCATTGTTATTCAGTTCATCAGCTACTTGTTGTGTATCTCTTTTTGTACGACAAAAAACAACACCGAACATGTCTTGATCAAAATCAAGCATTCTTCTCAAGGCTTCTGTTTTATCACGTGCTTTAAGTTGAACGTACTGATGGGAAATATTGTTATTTACAATTTCTTCCCGATTAATACGTACCTCTACTGGGTTCTTCATATACGTATCAACGATCTTCTTGATCTCCCTAGCCATGGTGGCAGAGAATAACCAGATGTTACGTCCTACGTCTGTTTTAGAAAGAATAAAATCAATGTCTTCACGGAAACCCATGTTCAACATCTCATCTGCTTCATCAAGAATCAAAAATTTTAACGCATCAAGTTTTATCTCACGGCGTTTCATAAGATCCATAAGACGTCCTGGGGTTGCTACAATCACTTGCGCTCCACGTCTAATGTCTTTAATTTGGCCCATGATATTTGCTCCTCCAAATACAGGAACGACATTAAGCCTTCCCATTTTTTGAGACATCGCTTCTATCTGACGACAAATTTGTTGAGCTAGTTCACGCGTTGGGGCTAGAATTAATGCCTGAGTATCTTTTGAGCTGGTATCCATTAGTTCTAGTAATGGTATTCCGAATGCTGCGGTTTTCCCTGTACCAGTCTGCGCCAGACCTATAAAATCTCCATCGTGCTTCAGCAAGATAGGGATTGCTTGCTGTTGAATCTCTGTTGGATTCTCAAATCCCATTTCAGCAAGGCCGTCTAATAACGGCTGAGTAAGCCCTAAGGCTTCAAAATTTTTCAAATAACTGTGTTTAAATATTTTGCAAAAATACAACTTTTCTATCAATTAATAATTGCGCTACAGTGCTGGTTATTTGGGAGTCATAGAATTAATGAATCCACAAAAATTTAAATTTATTTTAGCTGTCCATAATAGGTGCTAAATCGCATGTCCTCTTAGTATATTTGGTTTTCAAAATTCACTGTTGGAAAAAACCTATTTTATAAAACATCAAGTCATTCTTATGTATTACACAAGAGCACGACTATTGTTAGGTAAAACCGAACACTTTTGAACTAGAAACAGATATGAAATTCGTTTTAATGAATGCTACCTAAATTGGAAATTACTTTATTCTATGCAAGAATATTTTTTAGTTCCCTCTTTTAAACCGTGTTTAAGGAAATAATTAATTGACAACAAAAGTTTTGCTCGCCTACCAATTTAAATACCTGCTTGTACTGCTATTCCATACAGATAGGAATAGATATACTGCTATTACAAATCACCCTACAAACTCTGTAAATTCTTGAACTTTTTTCCTTTCTGGCAGGTCCATTACCATCTCAGAATCATAAGTGCCTAAATAGAAAAAACCCAAAAACTCCTCTTGTTTACCTACGTGGATGCGTTGAAATTTTGACATTTCTGCAAAAGCTTTTGGTGAACTCCAATAACAACCGTAGCCTAAATCATGCGTAGTCAACCACATATTTTGAACACTCATACTTACCGCGGCAGTTTCTTCCCATTCTGGAATGGATTCTTTTTCATCTCTATGTTTAAATATTAAAATCATCGCACTGCTTGCCTCTAGTTTTTCTTGAAGCTTTTTAAGCTTTATAGAAACTGGCTTTCCCGTACTTTCCACAAACTCATCGCACATAAAGATACCTAAATCTTTAATGGCGCTGCCTCGAAGAACTTTATAGCGCCATGGCTCCGTTTTTCTATGATTAGGGGCCCATCTGGCACTTTCTAATATTTTTAATAAGTCCGAAGTCGGAATAGCACCACCGGTATACTGTGATGGAAAAATACTGCGTCGTGTTTGGATTAAATATTCTAATGTCTTTTTCATGGTTTAAAGATAATAGTTGTTCTGCTTTCGCGAAAGCGGAATACAAAAAACCTAATTATAAATTTTAAGTTTTAAGGCTACTCCTATTATATAAAACGAGGTACGTGAATGCTCAACATAAACGTACGGCAACCTATGAAAAATCGTTCTGCTATGGGAAATTAGAACCAAACCTAAAAATATTATAATAGAATAGATTTCTATACACCAATCATTTAAAAGAGTCCCATGACGCAAAACGGTATCGAACTAGAAAAAGCTCACGATTGGGACAATGCCTAGAGAGGTTTAAAGGATAAATCGCCTTCTGTAAACGATTTAAAAGGTTGGTTTGTGCCTGAAGAAGATCTTTCTCAAGTTATAGGAGAAGGAGCTGTAAAGAGCCGCATGTTTTATAATAGGACAAGATGGAACAAATATCAAGCTAATGTTAGTCGCCGTAAATGCCGCTGGAAAGAACATGATCACCGCAGCAGATGGCTGGTGTTTTTATGACTTCTCTATAGCGATACTAACAAAACAGAACCCAACTAGTCCATTGAACTAGACAGTGAAAGATCTCGTATTTTGCATAAAAACATTTATTATGTTTTATTACTACTGATTGCCTTTTAAAGTAAAATACAAACAAAAAAGAAGCCTGCTATTTTTTAACATTTCAATGCAAGGCGGTTTAAATAAGTAAAAAGATAAAAATCAAGTCAACTTTCTTACATTTATAGAATAAATTTACTTCATGCTCACAAAAGTTTATGGAAGCGCTGTTTTTGGTGTAGAAGCCACAACAATTACCGTAGAGGTAAATGCAGATAAAGGTATAGGTTACCATTTGGTAGGACTTCCTGACAAAGCTATAACTGAAAGCTCTTATCGCATAACCGCTGCTCTTAAAAACGTGGGTTATAAAATGCCTGGCAAGAAGCTGATTCTAAATCTTTCTCCAGCTGATCTTAGAAAAGAAGGAAGTGCGTACGATTTACCACTGGCACTAGGGATTCTAAATGCTTCTGGACAGATCGATACAGATTTGTTTAAAGATTACATCATCATGGGAGAGCTCTCTCTAGATGGACAGCTACAACCTATAAGAGGCGCGTTACCGATCGCTATCAAAGCGAGAGAAGAAGGCTACAAAGGTTTTATCCTGCCTAAGGAAAATGCACGAGAAGCAGCAATTGTTGACGGAATTGATGTCTATGGGGTAGATAATATTTTAGAAGTAATTGATTTCTTTAATGAAGGAAAAAAGCTAGAGCCTACTATTGTAGATACTAGAGATGAATTCTTTCAGGCATTGGAGCATCCAGAATTTGATTTTGCAGATGTAAAAGGACAAGAATCTATTAAAAGGTGCATGGAAATCGCAGCAGCAGGCGGACATAATATCATATTAATAGGACCGCCAGGTGCAGGAAAAACCATGCTGGCCAAAAGACTACCATCTATTCTTCCACCCATGACCTTACACGAAGCGCTAGAAACTACAAAAATTCACAGTGTCGCAGGCCGTACTCAAGAAAAAGCAGGATTAATAGCACAAAGGCCATTTAGGAGCCCACATCATACCATAAGCGATGTAGCTTTAGTAGGAGGCGGAGCCTATCCACAACCTGGCGAGATTTCTTTGAGTCATAACGGTGTGCTGTTTCTAGATGAATTGCCTGAATTTAAGCGCACGGTATTAGAAGTGATGCGCCAGCCGCTTGAAGATAGAGAAGTTACTATTTCAAGAGCAAAATTCACCGTAACGTATCCTTCAAGTTTTATGTTAGTTGCCAGTATGAATCCCAGTCCTAGTGGTTATTTCAATGATCCTAGTGCCCCGCTTCAGAGCAGCCCTGCAGAAATGCAGCGCTATCTTGGGAAAATCTCTGGTCCACTACTCGATCGTATTGATATTCATATAGAGGTGACACCTGTACCTTTTGAAAAATTAACCGAAGAACGAATGGCAGAAAAATCTACGGTTATTAGAGAACGTGTTACTGCTGCAAGAGACCTACAAACCTTACGTTTTAGCGAAAACACAAAAACACATTACAACGCACAAATGACGGTTAAGGATATCAGAAAATACTGTATTCTTGATAATGCGAGTAAACA
>NZ_JBLIGN010000032.1:0-28888 GCF_047636915.1 Nonlabens sp.
CTCGCAAACGCGTGGAAGCACTGGCTCAGGTTTTACAAGTAAATGGAATTAAAGCCGTTCCTTATCATGCCGGTCTTGACGCAAAAACAAGAGTGTTGCATCAAGATATGTTCTTAATGGAAGATACAAATGTGGTAGTGGCGACTATAGCCTTCGGTATGGGAATTGATAAACCAGATGTGCGTTTTGTGATTCATCATGATATCCCTAAAAGTATCGAGTCTTATTATCAAGAAACTGGTCGTGCAGGACGCGATGGTGGAGAAGGACATTGCCTTGCTTATTACGCTTATAAAGATATTGAGAAGCTTGAAAAATTTATGTCTGGAAAACCTATTGCTGAGCAAGAAATAGGGCACGCATTACTACAGGAAATGGTTGGGTATTCAGAGACGAGTATGAGCCGCAGGCAGTATATTTTGCACTACTTTGGAGAGGAATTTGATCCTGCTACTGGTGCTGGAGGCAATATGGATGATAATATGCGCAATCCAAAACCACAAAAACAAGCGGTTGATGAAGTGAAATTACTGATTCAGTTAATAGGAGCGGCCGGAGAGCGTTATAAATCTAAAGATATTGTAAATATCCTAATGGGTAAAAACAATGCCATGATCTCTAGTCATAAACTAGATCAACATGACTACTTCGGTAGCGGTAAGTATAAAGAACATGCTTTTTGGACTGCATTGATACGTCAGGTGCTTGTAGCTCGTTTAATTAAGAAAGATATAGAGACTTATGGCACACTTAAAGTGCTGGATGCAGGTCGTGAATATGTGATGTCTGGAAAGACTTTTATGATGAGCGATGACCATACATATTATCAATCTTCAGACCAAATAGTAGGTGCTGCAAGAGGTGGTGCTGTAGATACTCAATTGGTAACGTTTTTAAAAGACTTGCGTAAGAAGGTAGCAAAGCAAAAGAATGTGCCTCCTTATGTAGTATTCCAAGACCCTTCACTAGATGATATGGCCACTAAGTATCCTATGAATATGGAAGAAATGGCCAATATTCACGGAGTAGGAGAAGGGAAAGCAAAAAAATATGGAAAGTCATTTGTGGAACTCATTTCTAGCTATGTAGACGATAATGATATCATCAGGCCAGATGACCTCATCATCAAAAGTACTGGAGCAAAATCGGGTAATAAGCTTTATTTTATAACAAGTATAGACCGCAAGCTTAGCTTTGATGATATGGCAAGTGCTAAAGGTATGGACATGAATAAATTAATTGGTGAGCTAGAAAGTATCGTTTATAGCGGTACCAAATTAAACGTAGGTTACTGGATTGATGAAATGCTGGACGAAGAACAACAAGAAGAACTCCATGAGTATTTTATAGAATCGGTCTCAGATAAGATTGAAGTGGCTGTAGAAGAATTTGAAGGTGATTATGAAGAGGAAGAAATACGCTTGTATAGACTGAAATTTATTAGTGAGGTGGCAAATTAGTCTTTGAGTAATTGGATGGGTCTTTGAGTAGAGCAGTGTTTGATCTGTTGAATATTACTGGAAATGGAGCAAAATAACTAACGGCCGTCGAGCAGCCAGATCTACTAAAAAAATAGGGGAGTGGGTCATTCAGACACCTATATTAGGGTCTCGCATACGGTTGTTCCATGCAGATCAGAACAACGGCTCTCTTCAAAAATAGAGGCTATGCATAAACAGCACTAAATTAGGGATAGCGGGTTTATCTCTATTTGTAACTGTATTTATAGAAACATCAGGAACGCTCTAAGAGCAACAACCGAGCACAAAAACCACGTTGGTTCAGGATACGCACATTCCCGTCAAAACAAATGACTTTTAGGTTGTTTTCACTATTCTCGGTACCTAAATACATTATTTAATAAATAAATACGGTACACGTTTACATGGAAAAGAAAGGTGATTCAGAAAAGCTCTTGAAGTACAAAGTTTTCTTTACCTCCTACACCAACATAGAACTCTTTGAAAATTACAAACGCTTAGGAGGTATTCCTACAGCTAGTTCGCACAAGTTAACGCTGCAATTGGTCGCTATTCACAAAAGAATTTAATAGCCGATTTGCTAAACTCCTATGAAAATAAATGGAAAGATCCATTAGTGAGAAAGGTAAAGTTGCAGAGGAAGGACAGAGCTATACACCGCTGCTTCCAGTCATATAATATTTAACGGACCATCAGATCCAATACTTCCCTATAGATAAACAGATTGATTTATGTTCAAATTTTATAGATGCGGAATCTTTTATTCATCCAGATCAGAGCGCAATCTTTTTCACCTGCACACTCACACATTCAAAAATTAAACACAGGTAGTTATATCCCGTGTAACTCCATATGCGTTATTATAATTTGACGAATTTTAGAGTTAAAAGGAGCTTCGTTGAGCACCGCAATTGTGGAAGGTAATGCTGCAATTTAAGGACAATACAAAACAATGCTATTGGTAAAATTACCGTAAGGTGTCGAATAGCACATGATTATTAAATTAGGCCATGCCTATTAAAAGAACGCGGATGCTTACAAATCCTTTTTTAAAGGATAACTAACTAAAAATAATGAAGTAAAAAAAAGGCTTTATTGACGATTTAAAAGCTTAATAGTAGAGATTTATTCCATTCTGGGAGATTATTAATAAGCCTTTAAACTCAATGGATCCTCTTATTTAATTAAAATTATCGGCTAGATCTATATCCATTATAAAACTCAATAAAGAAATTTACCATCTATTTTACATTTAAATAAAGCATACATAAGTTGGTAACTCCCAGATGCCATAAAAACTTAAAACAGTTGCGAGAAGTCCGAAAGCTATAAAAAGTAATTAAAAGGCAGCTGCGTTTTCACTTCTTACTAGTACACAGCCGATTTAAAGCTGGAGTAATTAGGTTTAAAGAGCTTATAGAAGCCTTGTTTATTTTTAACAGATGTACGGACACCGCCTTTGGAAGTATTAAAGTTAAAAGAGCTACTGCTGTATCTTCCTATAAACGGAAAGTTGCAGGATGAAAGCCAATTCTCGCACCTATAAACAGTCTTTATGAAGCTGGGGTCCGTGATTGTTATTTACGGTCGCTGCACCACCGTCCTTTGAAATGGTTTGAGTTGCAGACACGCCTATTGTTCTAGAAACGCGTAGGTTCTTCCGCGGTATTCTATTCTTTTTTAGGAGGATTATTGTAGGTAGACATGTCGCATCGATATTAGGGTTTTAATGTTCTACTCCATTAATAAAGGTCTTTATCTTTTCAATTATTCTGTTGCTTATAGCTTCTCTTTGTAAGATACTGATGTCTGTTATATTAAGAAATCCTATCCAAGATGTATAGCATTACCAACGGTTGCTATCATGTCTACGACCTATATAGGCATAGGAGCCATGATAGTATTGGATCTTTATTTTGTATGTTCAAACAGCTCTATTGCAGCACTTAATGAGTCCCACTACTTATCAATTTTAGGTAATAAGGAGTAGGGTGATTCAAAAGGGTTTTTTTAATCAAATTTGTGTGACGACTTTACCTTATAAGCTCGATTATCTTTTAAGAAATGAAAATTAATAGTGGAAATTTGGTCTCCATCTCGAGCTGATAAATCGTGACTAGTCACAGAAAAAATTATCGATCTATAGGAATCTTATGGTTTCTTATACCGGTCACTATTTTCTATTATAGTTAATAAAAAGTCTGATTACAAAACATTGTCCATAATATCTTGAACACATTCAGGATTCAATAGGGTACTGGTATCTCCTAAATTACTCGTGTCGTTTCCTGCTATTTTTCTAAGTATGCGACGCATTATTTTTCCAGAACGTGTTTTAGGTAAACCTTCGGTAAATTGGATTTTCTGAAGTTTAGCAATCGGCCCGATTTGTTCAGTAATAATTTGATTGATTTCTTTTCTCAAATTATCGTGATTCCTGCTTTCTCCAGTTTCTTTTAAGGTTACAAATCCATATAAAGCATTTCCTTTGACATCATGTGGAAAACCTACTATTGCACTTTCAGAAACTGCTGGATGTTCATTAATAGCGTCTTCTATAGGTGCTGTGCCTAGATTATGTCCAGAGACAATAATAACATCATCTACACGACCGGTGATCCTATAGTATCCTACTTCATCTCTCAACGCGCCGTCTCCTGTAAAGTACATGTTTTCAAAAGTAGAGAAATAGGTGTCCTTATAACGTTGGTGATTGCCCCAGATAGTTCTAGCGATACTGGGCCATGGGAATTTTATACACAAGCGTCCATCTACTTGATTCCCGCTTATTTCTTTGCCGTTTGCATCTAACAACGCGGGTTGAATGCCTATAAAGGGTAAGGTTGCATAAGTAGGTTTTGTAGGGGTCACATAAGGAATAGGAGTTATCATAATACCACCAGTTTCAGTTTGCCACCACGTATCTACAATAGGCGATTTTTTCTTCCCGATGTTATCGTCATACCAGTGCCATGCTTCTTCATTAATAGGTTCTCCTACGGTTCCTAAAACTTTTAAAGATGATAAATCATATTTTTCAACGTGTTCCACACCTTCTTTTGCAAGAGCTCTAATAGCAGTAGGTGCCGTATAGAACTGAGTCACTTGATGCTTTTCTACAATTTCCCAAAAACGGCCATAATCTGGATAGCTAGGAACACCTTCAAACATAAGTGTTGTTGCTCCGTTTGCTAAGGGACCATAAACTATATAACTGTGTCCAGTGATCCAACCTATGTCTGCCGTACACCAATACACGTCATTTTCTTTATATTGAAATACATTCTTAAAAGTATAAGCACTATATACCATATATCCTGCTGTGGTATGCACCATTCCTTTAGGCATGCCTGTAGAACCAGAAGTGTATAAAATGAATAAAGGATCTTCTGCGTCCATAACGGTAGCAACAAGTTCTGTTGAAGCCACGTCTAATAAAGGCTGCAACCATTCATCACGACCTTCTTTCATATTGATTTCTGAATGGATGCGTTTGGCAACTAAAACACTTTCTACGCAGCTACAGTCTTTTAAGGCATCATCTACAATTCCTTTTAAATCGATCGTTTTTGTACCGCGATAGGATCCATCTGATGTGATGACCATTTTACAATCGCTATCCTTAATTCTGGTAGCAAGTGCCATGGAAGAAAAACCGGCAAATACTACAGAATGTATAGCTCCTATACGCGCGCAAGCTAATACGGAGATCGCTAACTCTGGAATCATGGGTAAATAAATACATACGCGATCACCTTTTTTAATTCCTTTAGTTTTCAGCACATTTGCAAATTCATTTACACGATGGTATAAGTCCTTATACGTAATATGTTGGGAAGCTTCTTTGGGATCGTTAGGTTCAAATAGGATGGCTGTTTTATCGCCTCTAGTCGCAAGATGTCTATCGATGCAGTTTTCTGTAATGTTTAATTTTGCACCTTCAAACCATTTTACTTCTGGTTTTTTAAAGTCCCAACTTAAAACTTGGTCCCATTTCTTGCGCCATAGAAAATGTTCTTCTGCAATTTCTTCCCAAAACGCTTCAGGGTTGCGTACAGATTTTCTATACACTTGGTAATATTCTTCTAGATGTTTTATATGATAATTACTCATGACTTTATTTTTTATGAATGCCAATGCCTTGGGCTTGATATATAGATTTAATTTCTTCTATTATGGATGGGTCATCTATGGTGGATGGCGTGTTGTATTTAGGTTCGTCTGCTATATTGCGCAGTAATTTACGAAGTATTTTACCACTTCTTGTTTTAGGTAATCGGTTCACCACAAGCACCTCTTTAAAAGAGGCAACAGCACCTATTTTACGTCTTAAATCTTGGATAATTTCCTGCGGAATATGAAGTTCATCCGCTAGGTATTCAGGTTTTAAAACGATAAGCCCTAATGGTTTTTGTCCTTTTAAATCGCAATGCACACCAAAAACGGCGCACTCTGCCACTGATTTATGAGAGGCGATGACTTCCTCCATTCCAGCAGTGGACAGTCTATGGCCAGCGACATTAATAACATCGTCCATGCGGCCTGTAATAAACACATAACCGTCTTCGTCTCTATAACCTCCATCACCTGAAAAATAATAGCCTGGAAAACGGTCTAAATAGTCAGATTTAAATCTTTTTGAATCTCCCCAGAGATTGCTTAGCATTCCTGGTGGTAATGGTAATTTTATAACGACATAGCCTTCAGTGCTAGCAGGCACCTCTTTCCCTTCATCGTTTAAGATGCGTATATCATAACCACATACAGGAGAACCTGCAGAGCCTGCTTTTATGGGTTGTAATTCTACACCCACCATATTGGCAGTGATGGGCCAGCCACTTTCAGTTTGCCACCAGTGGTCTATGATTGGAACTTTTAATTTCTCTTGAGTCCATGTTAATGTGGTGACATCACAACGTTCTCCAGCCAGAAATTGGTATTTTAAACAAGAGATATCAAAAGGTTGGATCATCTCGCCGTTAGGATCTTCTTTTTTAATGGCCCTTATGGCAGTCGGAGCGGTAAACATAACTTTTACACGGTGCTCGCTTATCACGCGCCAAAAGGCAGAGGCGTCTGGTGTTCTTATAGGTTTTCCTTCAAATAGAACCGTCGTATTCCTGTTGAGTAAGGGACCATAAGCAATGTAGCTATGTCCAACGACCCAACCCACATCACTTGCTGCCCAGAAGGTGTCTCCTTCATCCACTCCATAAATGTATTTCATGGAGAATTTCAATGCAGTGGCGTAACCACCTGTATCTCTTATAATTCCCTTGGGCCTTCCAGTGGTTCCTGAGGTATATAAAATGTAAGATGGATGTGTTGAAGCAACTGGCACCGCTTCGATAGAATTAGAGGTTTCTACGAGATGTGCATAATCTATATCATAAGGTTTTGCAGGAATTTCTACTCCTAGTTTCCTGTCGTATACAATGACGTGATCTGGTTGGTGTTCCGCTTTCGCGAAAGCGTCGTCCACAAAAGGTTTATACGGGATTATGCGATCTATTTCTATCCCATTGGAAGCTGTGATAATGGCTTTAGGCCTGCAGTCATCAATACGTAGGGCCAATTCCTGAGGCGCAAAACCACCAAAGACTACAGAATGTACCACACCTATTCTCAGGCAGGCCAGCATCGCATACAAAGCCTGCGGAATCATGGGCATATAAATGATAACGGTATCTCCTTTTTCAAGTCCCAAGCTTTGTAATCCTCCGGCTAATTTTGAAACTTCTCGGTGCAATTTATAGTAGCTAATAGGCTCTTTTATTGCCGTTACAGGCGAGTCGTAGATAATAGCATTTTGCTCACCATAACCATTTTTGATATGGGTATCGATGCAGAGATAACTCAAGTTGAGTTTGCCATCTTCAAACCATTGATTGTAGTCGCTTTTATTTTTAGACAGGATGTTTTGAGGCATTTTATACCAGTCTAATTGTGCAGCTTGGGTCTTCCAAAAATGTTCTGGGTGATCCATACTTTTTCTATAAAAATCTATATAACTCATGGTTTTGAGTTTTTAGATGGAAAAAGACCAAACCAATTGGGATTGAGAATTTTTAACTTTATAAGAGACCACGGAAGCGCAACAAGGCATGCTCCTATGACAAGTGATTGCAGAACACCAACACCTGATTCACTTTCAAATTTTATTCTACAGAATAAAGTAACGACTGCATATAGAGTGATAACAATATCTGATGCTTTTGGGTTTATCGTAAAATTCATGTCTTTAACCTTTAATTAAACATAGTTTGTTTGCATACAAAACCAATATTTAAGTAAGATTTGTAAGACTACTTCTAAGTGACGAGTTCCAGAATTTCTGAAACTACTTTTTTCACAGAAAAAGGTTTTGTTAAATATTTATCAGCTCCCATTTCTAAACCTTTTTCAATATCTGAGGCTTTATTTTTTGCGGTTAAGAAAACTACTTTTGTAGCTTCTAGATTCTTTTTATTTTTTATTTGTTTTAATGTTTCATATCCATCTACATTAGGCATCATCACATCTAATAATACCACGTCAGGAATATGGTTTTTTATGATCTCTAAAGCTTCACCTCCATCTCTTGCTATAAATACTTTAAAGCCCTTTTTCTTAAAGGCGTATTCCAGCGACATGACAATATTGGGCTCATCATCAACGATTAAAATCTTGTGTTCCATATAAGACGTACAATTTAACTAATTGGTAAGGTAAAAACAAATCTAGCACCTAATTTTAATGTCTTATCTACCCATATTTTTCCATGATGCTTTTCAATAATTTGTTTAGTTATAGCAAGTCCTAGTCCGCTGCCTGCGGGTTTAATCGTGTTTTGATGTTTGGATTGGTAAAATTTATCAAACACATATTCCATATCTTCTTGAGCAACTCCTTTCCCATTATCGGTCACCGCTATTTCTAATATGGCATTTTCTAATTGGTACTCTATTTCTATATGTCCTGTTTCTGGTTCACAAAACTTAATGGCGTTGGAGATTAGATTTGTAAGCACTTGAAGAATTCTATCTTCATCATAATTGATTTTAAAGCGGTGTTTGTTTTTAATGCTTAAAGCAATACCTTTTTTGGCGGCTATATGCTGCGTGTTTGCTACTGCTTTTTTTATAGTTTCTTGAATGTCTAGGTATTGAAATTCTAAACTTAGTCGTCCAGTTTCTAGTTTTTCAAAGTCTAATATGTTATTGATAAGCCTTCCTAGCCTGTCAGAATCTTGAAGTATATTCGTGAGAAATTGCTTTTTAATTTCTTTAGGCATGTCGTCTTCGTCGTCTATTAATAGTTCTGTGGCCGCTCTGATGCCCGTTATAGGTGTTTTTAGTTCGTGCGCTACTGTGTCCAAGAATTCATCTTTTTGCTTGTCTTTATCTATTAATTCTTGATTGACATCTTTTAATTGTGAAGACAGTTGTGATAATTCGACTGATTTTTCAAGAAGTATATTATTACTGACAATATTCTCTTTGGACTCTTCTAATATTCTAAGAACTTCTACAAGACTTATTTCTTCTTCTTTTACGACACTAGCGATTAGAATTTTTGCTGAGGCACTACCTATACTTCCAGTCAGTAGTTTTTCAGAGAAATTAACTAATCTCGCATCTGCTAGCTGCGTATCCTGGGGCAATTTATATTTAGTAAAGAAGATATTCAAAGCTCTTGTAGCTTTTTTCTCGCCGAGAAACCGAACCAGCACATTTTTAATATCGGCTACATAAGCCTCTCCTTTCCAGATGAGTGCACTGTCTTGTAAAGCAGTAAAATTTACGCTGTCCACAAACATTTCAGCATAATTGCGTTCCCTATAATTTCCTTTTGAGACAATTGAAAAGACTAAATAGCTCAACAGATTAAAGAATATGCTCCAGAAGAAAGCATGCGCTGGTGGACTCAGGAAGTCTATTCCGAATAGCGCATAAGGCTTGAGTGCAGCAATACCATATAATCCATATTGGGTAAAATTGTCAGAACCTGTAAAGGCAGTAAATGCAAACGGAAGTAATAAAGTATATACAATAATACAAAACCCTGTAATAATTCCGACAATCGCACCTTTTGAAGACCCACGATTCCAGAAAAGGCCTATAAAAAAACAAGGTGCTAGTTGCGCAATAACTACAAAAGAAATTAGTCCTATAGAATACAAAGACAATTGTTTTGAAAATGACACATAGAAAAAATAAGCGGTGATTGTAATGGAAAAAATCGAAATGCGCCTAATATTCTTGATGTATTTCTCATTACGCTCTGTATGACTTTTTTTAAATTTATCTAAAAAACCATAAGGGATGATAAGGTTGTTACTTACCATAATGGACAATGCTAAAGTGGATACCACTACCATAGATATTACTGCAGAAAAGCCACCTAGGAAAACCAGTGTAGCAAGAAAAGAATTGCCATTTTCTAAGGGCAGGAGCAGTGAGTAATATTCGGCATCTGCGCTATCGCCCAATTTGATTTTACCAGCCCAAGCAATAAAGATAACAAAAACGTTGAACAACAAAAGGTATAAAGGGAATAGCCAAATCGCCTTTTTTAAATATTTTTCTCTATTGTTTTCTAGTACGGATACTTGAAACTGGCGCGGCAGTAAAAAGATAGCCATAAAGGATAGAGCAATCATAAAAAACCAGTTAAATCCGTCTTCTAATCCAGAAAGGCTCGTGAGTTCTTTAAAATCATCCATTTCTGCTACCTGACTATAAATATCTGTTGTGCCATCAAATAGATAAAAGGTGATGTACATCCCTATAATGAGAAAAAACGCGAGCTTTAATATAGATTCAAAAGCAACCGCGGTGATAATTCCCGTGTGCTTTTCTGAGGCATCGGTATTTTGTGTTCCAAAGAAAGTTGCGAATATGGCGAGCAGTAATGCTACGTAAAAAGTAGAATCGTCTAATATAGTAGTAGAGACATAGCTGGTGCCGTCTGCGATGATTTCAAAGGTTTCAGAAACCGCTTTAAGCTGTAAAGAGATATAAGGAATGGTGCCAAATAGGCATATTAAAGTCACTAACGCTCCTAAAAATCTATTGTTCCCGTAGCGTAAAGAAATAAAATCTGCTATCGAAGAAATTTTGTTTTGGTTAGAGATTCTTATGACTTTTCTAAGTACCAGAATCCATAGTGGCGCGGCAATTACGGGACCCAAATAAATAGGTAAAAAATCAATTCCAGAGTTAGCTGCAATACCTACGCTGCCATAGTAAGTCCATGCAGAGCAATAAACGGCTAATGATAACGTATAGACATAAGGATTATTAACCCATTTGCTTTTTTTCTTTTTTTCTGCAAGAAACGCAATGAAGAACAGCATCGCTAGATAAGCGACAATGATCACTATGAGTGCATAATTATTCATAATATTTTTCTAGTACGATACTAGAAATGATTATAGAAAGAAGCCAGATAGAAAAAATAGAAAAGTAAAAGGTAGGGATACCCCATACTGCTCCTTCAAAATTAAAAATAAGGACAAAGGGTATATTGAGTACTAAAAATAGAGCTATCGAAAGGACTATTAGTTTTTGCTCGTGGTGTTTTTTCATTTATAATGTATAATACAGAGGACTAATTTAGATAAATTTAATTCTTGGATCTAGATTTTGAATGTTTGTTTCGCTTTCGCGAAAGTGAAGTTCTCTATAACAATTTATATGTTGCAAACTCCCTGACTGGCAGAGTTCAATTAATAAATCAGCATCACAAATATTGCGATGCTGATTCTTAACTATTAAAAGTATTGTTTCTTAGTGATCAGATGCCTCCCCAGCGTTAGATGGTATTCTTATATTTTCTACTATTTCTTGAACGTTTATAGGTGGAGCAGGAGTCATTCTAGAAATAATAACCGATACTACAAAGTTTACAAACATGGCAACGGTTCCAAACCCTTCTGGAGAAATACCAAACCAATAACTAGATTTTAATCCCTCAACGGCTTCTTTTCCGCCATCAAATATTCCAAATTTGAATTTTAACATATAGAAAAGCATTAATGTCAGTCCTGTAACCATACCTGCAATAGCTCCCTCTTTATTCATGCGTTTGTCAAATATTCCCAAGACAATTGCAGGGAAAAATGACGCGGCTGCTAGTCCAAAAGCTAGTGCGACGACAGCGGCTACAAATCCCGGCGGATTTATACCAAAATAACCAGCAACAACAACAGCTATCGCAGCAGCGACACGTGCAGCGATAAGTTCTCCTTTTTCAGAAATTTTAGGAGTTAATATTTTTTTGAATAAATCGTGAGAGATAGAAGATGCAATTACTAATAAAAGACCTGCAGCAGTGGATAATGCAGCGGCTAGACCACCTGCGCCCACTAAAGCAATTACCCAATTAGGCAATCTTGCAATCTCTGGATTTGCTAGTACCATAATATCGCGGTCTATAGTCAGTTCATTAGTGCTTTTATCTGCAACGTATTGGACAAGGCCATCACCATTTTTATCTTCAAACTTTATAAGACCGGTCTTTTCCCAGTTACCAAACCATTCTGGTAAATCTGCGTAGTTCTTGTTGCTTACTGTTTCTATTAAATTGACTCTTGCAAATACAGCAACTGCCGGAATTGTGGTGTACATAATGGCAATGAATAATAAAGCCCAACCTGCAGATTTACGCGCATCTTTTACACGTTTAACCGTAAAGAAACGAACAATAACGTGGGGTAGTCCAGCCGTGCCAGCCATTAAAGCAAGTGTTATCGCAAATATGTCCATGGTAGATTTGCTTCCTGTTGTATATTCGCTAAAGCCTAATTGTGCGTGCAAACCGTCTAATTTATCTAAAAGATAGGTGCCATCTTCTCCTGCCTGACCTAATCCTATTTGAGGAAAGACATTGCCAGTCATTTCAAAAGATATAAAAATAGCAGGTACCATAAAAGCAAAAATAAGAACGCAATATTGCGCTACTTGTGTATAAGTAATGCCTTTCATGCCACCTAGAACCGCATAAAAAAGTACAATGGCCATACCTATGTAAACTCCAGTCTCGATTTCTACCTCTAGGTATCTAGAAAAAACAATTCCCACACCTCTCATTTGACCAGCAACATAAGTAAATGATACAATTAATGCTGCAATTACGGCAACTATACGTGCTAGGTTAGAATAGTATCTATCTCCAATAAAATCGGGTACTGTAAATTTCCCAAATTTCCTGAGATAGGGAGCTAGTAATAAAGCCAGTAGCACATATCCTCCAGTCCACCCCATTAAATATACAGATCCATCATAACCTCCAAAAGATACAATTCCTGCTAGTGATATAAATGATGCGGCAGACATCCAGTCAGCAGCTGTTGCCATACCATTAACGATAGGGTGAACGCCACCACCAGCAACATAAAATTCTTTTGACGATCCTGCTCTCGCCCATATGGCTATGCCTATATAGAGTGCAAATGAGGTTCCTACGAGTATCCACGTCCAAGTTAATATTCCCATAATCTTTTATTTATTTAAGTTATTTTATTCGTCGACTCCATATTTTTTATCCAGCTTATTCATCAATCTTATATAGACGAATATCAAGACAACAAATACATAAATAGCTCCCTGTTGTGCAAACCAGAATCCTAATTTAAAGCCGCCCAACCGGATGGAGTTTAATTCATCTACTAAAAGAATTCCACAGACAAATGAGACGATGAACCAGATGGTTAGTAATATGGTTAAGTACCGCAGGTTTTCCTTCCAGTACGCCGTTGCGTTTTTTTGTTTATTAGACATTTTGTTTTTGTTTTATAAATATATCATCGCTTGAAGCGAAATAATATTAGTTTCTATCGCACCAAAGGTTTCGGTTTTATATTCCAAGGTTAGTTTGGAGTTATGACCACTCATATAAGCGTTTATACCTACTCCCAAAGTGCCTCTACTATCAGTTACTGCGTCATAATTATGGGCACCATAGCTCACATAAGGTTGGTATCTTGTTGATGCCTTATCCCCTTTAAAGACATACCCTACGTGGCTGTAAAACATACTTCCCGTTCCATAGGCACTGAATAAATAATTTTTTCCATAATTATTAGATTGAAAAACGGCGTACGCAGTTAATGCGCTACCGTCGTCACTTAATGGAGTGTCATAAAAAGCATCTATTGCAAAAATGGAAACATCTTCTCCTTGGAGTTCAGGCGTAGTTAAAGAGCCTGTGTTGATGACAGATCCTTTAGGATGTAAAAAGAAACCAGCTCCGACATTAAATATTTTTTTACCACCTAGATACGTCCCCACTTTGTAAGGTAAAACATTGGATTCTGAGTCAAAAAAGTGGTAATCAAAATATCCTGAATATGTTTTTCCAGCGTCCTTTGAACCCAATGAAGCTCTACCGTTATAAACAGCATCACCACCAGCGGCTGCTACACGACTGTCCAAGGAAGAAACAGCGGCGTCGTTTATTGCAACTCTATATTGAAGTTTACCAAATTTACCTTTTGCAAATACTCCTAAATGACGTGCAAATTGATCTGATAGCCCTATGGTAGCCCATGACTGACGATGGTTGTCTAACGTCATCATGTTTAAAGTGCTTTGATTATTTAATCTTGAAATACCATTGAAATAATGTAATCCACCACCTAAGGTATGATCAGTTCCTAAACTGTATTGTGCCCAGACATCATGAAAGAAGAGTTGAGATCCATCTCCTTTTCCTGTTGGACTTAGGGTGGAACTGGTTACGTTATTGAGGCCAAAATGAGTTAAAATTAAAAAGTTCTTGTTGATTTGTGCATACATCAAAACACGAGCACGCCTCAAATTAAAATTTAACTTGCTGTTTTCATTACCATTGGAGTCTACTGTCTCATCTGTATTATAATTAGCTTGAACTTGTGCCCATGATATGAAACGCAGGTATTTAGATCCATCTTCATTGAACTTATAGGTAAGCCCTCCTTGGTAATCAGGAGAGCCTTGGGCCATCATAAATTGATAGGATAGAAAAGATAATCCCAACAGTATTAAAGTTTGTTTTCTCATAAGTTTTAAGGTTTAGTGACGTACTAAATTGGTTTTGTATGCGCCGCTAAACTGCTAAAAACAATCTGTTAATTAAAAATGATTATACTTAATTGTTAACTACCTATAGTTAATCTTTGAAACGCTCCCACTTTATAAGCATAAATTTATCTCCTAGTTCGGTGACAACAACACCAGCACCTTTGATATTACTCGTATTAGTAAAGTACTCTCCTAATTCGATACCGTTTAAGATCTTGTAGGTGGGATGGTAATTAGAATTATAGGGACGTTTGATATTGTATTTTTTCACCCAATTCATAATGCTCACATGCGAGATGCCCAGAATGCGCTCGATCTCGCGATAGGATAAGCCTTCTAAATATAACTGAAGTGATTTATTTACGTAATAATCGTCAATTTTCTTTCCTATCTTATTGACAGAGAAGAAGTATTGACATTCTTTACACTTGTATCGTTGTCGGTTACCTACAATCCCACTTTTAATGTTTTTATCAGAATTGCAGTTAGGACATATTTGAGTTTTCATATATACTAATTTAGCATAAATATATCAATTTAGCAATTTAATTGATATTGATGAATAGGAATTAACTGATTTTAAAACAGAAATAATGTAAAATTAAATCTTACTAACTGTAAAATATTTGGATCAGTCAAAATTATGATGAGTATAATTTTAGAAAATTAATGTGTTTTTTAATTTTAAACTGCTGAAATGCCAGCATTCTATGTTCTGACAAACAAAGGAGTTCTTTTTTAAAAGTATCTTTTTATATCTGTCCAAATGGGACTTCTTAAATTTCTATTCAATAAGTAGAAATGGGATGTGAACTACCCGATGGGTCCAGTTTTGTAGCGTAAATTATAACTAGGTAGTAGGGATCACCAAAGGCAGTGGGACCGCAAGGCTATCTATCAAAACAGGGGCTATTTCTACTGCTGGATGCACAGGTAAGGAATCTCGGATTCTTAAACTCTTTAGGTATGTACTGTCATTTTTATAATATGGAGTAGATTCCATCGCGTTGATCTCGCTGTATTCTGGACAAGGGAAGTAGGAAGTATCGTATTCAAAATTGGTTAAAAAAGGTTTTTTCCAACTGCTTAAGCCTTTAAAAACATTAGCAACCATGGGCATAGCAGTACTGGCACCACTACCCATATAGGTGCTTTCAAAATGTACTCGTTTATCATGAGCACCTACCCAAGAACCTATAACAATCTCTGGTGAGCAAGCTATAAACCAACCGTCGCTATTATTTTGTGTGGTACCTGTTTTCCCTATTATATTATAAGGAATGCCGTAATTACTAAATCCAGCACCGGTTCCATTTGTCAATACGTCACCCATCATTTGTTGAAGTTTTTTGATGTTTTTTGCACTGGCTACATTGCCTTTATATTTAGGGGTGGCTTGGAATAAAACAGTTCCTTTTTGATCGGTTATTTTTTGAATCATGTAGGGCTTTACCAGACGGCCACCGTTAGAAATGCTGGCGTAAGCGGTTACCATTTCCATCAAGCTTAAAGGTGCTGTTCCTAATACTATGGAAGGTACTTCCGGAATATCAGATGTGATTCCCATTTTTCTCGCTTTTTTGATCGTATGGGAAACACCTACTTGCAATTGTAAAGCTGCCGAAACCGTATTCACACTATTCGTAAGCGCACCGTGTAAACTATAGCTGCCGCCATACCTACCCGTGCTATTTTTAGGTTGCCAGTTTTCATATCTGCGATACGTGCGTAGAGAATTGTCGTAATAATCACAGGGATCAACACCTTGTTCTAGCGCTGTGAGGTAGGTGATAGGTTTGAAGGTAGAGCCTACTTGATTTTTGCCTTTTACATTGTCGATTTGAGAAAAACCATAATCAATACCGCCTAGATATCCCATAATGGCGCCACTGCGGCTGTTAATGGCAAGAATACCTGTGTGTAAGCGTACTAAAGAACTGATAATACTGTCTTCTACAGTTTGTGGTCGCTGCTCAAATCCTTTTCCTATTTCCCAGTATTTTCTCATTTTTGTTTTTTGAAGGTATTGATGGATCTCGTTTTCCGTTTTTCCTTCTGCCATCATTTTTTTTACAACAGGCTGTATGGACATCAGTGTGGTAATAAAGGCCTGTTTTCCACCTTCTGTAGTTTTACTGGTCCAGTTCTTATTCATTAAACCTTGTAACTTCAGCATCTGGCGTTCCATAGATCGCTCTGCATAGCGTTGTAAATTAGGTTGCAAAGTGGTGTACACTTGTAACCCGTCTAGTTCTAGATTGTATATCGCACCATCAGGTCTAGGATGGGCAGCTGCCCAAGAATCAAACTCTGTTTTTACGTAGTCTTTGTAATATCCAGAAAGCGAAGAGTTTTTTTGTGCGGGATTATATTTTAGAGCTAATTCTGTATGGGCAGCATCAGCTTCCTCTTGAGTAATGGCTTTATTTTTTACCATCTGTGCCAGTACCACATTCCTGCGTTTTGTCGAGTTGATGGGATTTTTACGCGGATTGTAATAGGTAGGTGCTTTAAGTACTCCTACAAGGGTGGCGCACTCTGACAGATTCAATTTTGCGGGCTTTTTACTGAAAAAGCGTTGTGAAGACTTCTCGATTCCATAAAGGTTCTCCCCAAAGGACACCGTATTAAAATAAAGTAACAGCAGTTCTTCTTTTGTGTATATATTTTCCAAGCGTTTTGCAATAATAAGTTCTCGCATTTTATGGATAGGAGTGCTTAATACTCGCATTTCTTTACGGCCAAAAATATTTTTAGCAATCTGCTGGGTAATCGTACTGCCGCCGCCTTTTCCTTGTTGCATTAAAATGGACTTTACAAAAACCCGTGCATAACTCTTATAATCAATACCAGAATGTTCGTAAAACCGTACATCTTCGGTAGCTACTAAGGCCTTGATTAAATAGGGATTTAACTCTAAGGAATCAATGTTACTGCGGTTCTGAAGATAGAAATAAGCGATTGGCTTTTTATCGCTTCCATAAACAGTTGAGGTCACTGGGTTTTCTAACTTGGCTAGTTCGTGCTCATTAGGCACATGGCCGAATAGACCTGCGTAGGTGCATAGAAATAGAATTCCCACAAAAGCAAAGCCAGTAAGTACCAAATATCCAAATGAAAGGAATGGATGTGTTCTCAAATACTTGAAAAAACGCCTTGTTTTATTGGCTAGTTTTATTTGAAATGCTGCTGGAGTCATTAGAAAATATTAAGGTGATAGTGAAAACGAATTTAGTTTGTTTTACGGTAATAATTAATTTATTATTTCTGCCATATTAATGAATTATTTTATCTGTTTATAAGGTGTAAAACACGGCTTTTATATAGATAAACGGCTTTTAGGAGGATAAAACTAATGATAATTGTGCCTATAATGCGATAAAATAGGTTTCTCGATTGCAGCTATTCTAGGAGTCAAGCCTTGTGTTTTTTGAATACAAATGTTGTAGAGAAGAGGAAGAATAGGTGCTGCCTTACTTGTTCTTTAAATTAAGAAACTCATATCTTTATTAGTTTAGTTGCTGTTTCCTCATCGGTTTTTAAAATTGCGGCATGTTTTAGAAGATAATCTATAGCAATCTAAAGGATTTCAGTTTCAACGCCTATTTTTTTATGGGTGTTGATTTGACTTTTTATTACTGTAGTCGCATACTTCTAAAGTATTCTGACCAGTCTTAGGATTGAAACTTTGTGTCTCATTTCACCATAGAAGCATTTGGCTGTTTAAAGATTCTGATGATGGATATATTTATAAATAGAAACAGAGTGAATAATAGCGCAATTAAGGTGGTTATTCCGCTTTCGCGAAAGTGGAACAACCATAAACAGCCTGCCATTTAAAAAAATCAGGAGTCAAGAAACCAGTTGAGTTCATCTAGTGGTCATAGTTGGAAAATAGATCCGCTTGTAAACCAATGAGCCGGTAAAATTTAGCATATATGGTCTTTTAGATAGGTTTAAAAAAGGAGGTAAAACTCATCGTTTTACCTCCCAAAACAAAACAAACTAAATTTTTAATTCATCACATAGGTAAGGGTCGTCTGTGCCATATGATTGGTGATAAAAGTATGCGTACCACCTTTTAAACCTATGTTATGCTACCCGATACCCAGTTCTATTTTTGAGGTGATGGGATATTCCAAGCCATCGTAAATCCAGTTCTGGTAAAATGATTTAAGCCTAGTTCCTTCCTCTAAATTGATAAATAACTCATCAAATAGCTCTATAAGAATACTTTGGGTATCACTCATCTTTAGGATGGGTCTGGTTAAGGTAAATCGATATCGAAGCCTATGGTTGCATGTGGTTCCATCAGTATCAGAATTACCGGTAGAATCGGTGGCTATTTTATCGATAAAACGTTCTTCTAATCTAAATCGGTGCTTGAATTTAATTTTATCTTGTGCGTGATTTAACTGTACCTGCTGCCATAAGTTGTGCTCATTTGCGTCTATTGGAATCGTAAAATCTGAAAAGGCATAATTTCTAATATAGCTATACCCTAAAGCAAAATCATAGGTGTCATTCTTCTTAAAGTGGATAGCAGGTCTTGCGATAAATTGTTCCCAATCCTGTAAAAAATGAGTCCGTCTAAAATGAAATTCTGTAGTCACATAGAAGGAATTGTCAATTTTTACTGTGGGGATAAAACTGTTCCAAGAACTGGAATGACTTAGGTTTTGCTCTTGTGCATTGGAGCTATGTGCGGCACATAAAAGCAGCATTATTTTGATGTAGTTCTTCATATAATTTAAAAAAAAAAGTAATAGTGAGCCTTTGGGAAAATCACCGCTTTTGTGGTTTGTTTAATTAGTGACTGGTCGCAAAAAGGAATATTTTTAATTTTGCTGTATTTCTGACCAGACATTAAATAGAAGTTTTGGTTTGTTTTTTTCTCGCTGCAAATGGATGGTCAGACATCGCTTTGTGATGTTCTAGTCCTTTAAAAATCACCGTGCCTCCATTGGACTCATATTCATTTTTAAAATGTTCTAGATTTTCCATCACAGAGTGGTCTACAAGATTTGTTTTGTGTAAATCAATGGTGATTTCTAGCCCTTGTGGAATATCTTCTAGATCGCGTTTGATCCCTAAATAGTTAGTAAAAACAGCTGCTTTATCTATTTCAACTACGTATTTATCTCCTAATCTCGAAACTAGGGTAGGCGCTTTAAAGAAGGAGGAAATAGGAGTTCCATTAAACATATGAATCACTATTTTTAATAGCATTCCCGCTACTATTCCTATTAATAAATCCTCGCCTAGGGTAACCAGTATGGTGACTAAAAAAATAGCCAATTGCTCTTTCCCTATTTTAAAAATATGCTTGAATTCTCTGGGATGGGTTAATTTAATCCCTACGGCTACTAACATTGCTGCTAGTGCAGAATTAGGAATCATTTCTAAAATTGGCGCTGCTAGTAACAGGAATACTAGAATAAAAAAACCGTGAAAGAAGTTGGCCCATCTTGTTTTAGCACCATTTGCAACGTTTGCAGAGCTACGCGCTACTTCAGAAATCATTGGGATCCCACCTAGGAAAGCGGCAATAGTGTTTCCTATACCCGTAGCGATAAGGTCTTTGTTCATATTGGACTTGCGCTTATAAGAGTCCAGCATATCCACCGCTTTTACAGTGAGTAAAGATTCTAAAGTCCCTACCAGTGCAAACATGATAACATATTTTATAAAGGTTCCTGTTTGGGATATCCCGTCAAAACTGGCATTGATATTTAAGTTGTCCATAAGACTTCCCACCTCTAATAAAGCATAGGAAGGTTCTGTATTTGCAAAGTCCATATACAACTCTGCCGGGATCGCAAAAACCAGCACTAATAATGCGGCAGGAATCCTCTTTAGTGTTTTGTTTTTAATCAGTGGCCACAACAGCATAATTAATAAGCTTATCACTCCTATAATTGCTGCTTTTGGGTCCAGGTTTTTTATAAAGTTTGGAATATTCCAGAGCAGTTCAAAAGGCCCCATTCCTTTAGAGAGTATGGGGTTGTCATTTAACAGTACCGGCATTTGTTTTACGATAATGATAATCCCAATTGCAGCAAGCATCCCGTGTATGGCAGAAAGCGGAAAGAAATCGGCTAGTTTCCCCAGCTTTAAAAGGCCAAAGACTATTTGCATCAATCCAGCAACTACCATAGCACCTAATGCCAGTTTCCAACCCAATATGGGGTCTCCTTGACCAAAATCGGCAACCGCTCCTGCAACAATGACAATAAGGCCAGCCGCTGGACCTTTTATAGACAAGCGGGATCCCATAAAGAAACTCACAAATAAGCCGCCAATAATAGCAGTTATAAGTCCCATAATAGGAGGGAATTCTGAGGCTTTAGCAATTCCTAAGCTCAATGGTAAGGCCAGCAGGAACACAATAAATCCTGAAATGGCATCTGCCTTAAAATTTTCTTTTAATCCTGCAAATCCATCAGCAGGGATATATTTTTTAATAGTTGTTTTCATTTATTTTTAGATTAAAGTTTTAAAATGTTTTTAGTATAAATCTAGGAGGACCTTCTGGCCATTGGCGTTTCTGTACATTTTGTAGGTCCCAAAAAAATACGAGCATACATGCGCATTAAACTGATGCCGTTGAGAATAAAAGTGAATGAAATCAAGGCTGCCAAAAGGAATTGGTTTTCTCCAATATGGGTGAACAACAAGTCTTCTCCTAAAAAAGTGGTCGTAACTGGAAATCCCATCAACCCTAAGGTACACAGCAGGTACCAGAAGGCTGTGTTTTTTTGACCTAAGGCCAATCCATAAAAATTATTTAGATCAAATGTTTCCTTTTTAGATAGGTGGAGGAGGAGTATAAAACCCGCAATTCCAGCAACTATAACCCCAGATAAATAGAAGACAGCATCCCAAATATGGAACCTATCGTTAAAGGTGATGGCTAGTAATACCCATAAATGACTGAAGCATAACATGACCCAAGCCAGCAACGGATTCTTGCGTTCTGAAAAGGTGCGAATCACTAGAAAAAGAGCAATCCCTGCAATAATTACAGGTATCAGCTTGTGTAATATTTCTGACAATTGCACAAAGAAGCTCAGAAAAAAGAGAGGAATAGGGAGCAGGGCAAGCGCCATATGAACCGCAGGTTTTGGTTCAAAACGGGTCAATGGATTCCCGATGCGTTTTATAGGGTTCCAAAAAACTTTATAAAGTAATTGATCTAGTTTCCATTCATTTAAGCCTATGAGATAGAGAGTAGCTTCGTACTTTTTAAGCCACCCACTTTTAGGTTTTTCTTTATACGGTTCAAATTGATAGAATTGCTCTCTGATGTAATAGGCCACCATGGACGGGCTAATTAGCAGTTGATAGCTTCTTAAAAAGGCATTACTCACTAAATGAAGCAGGGCAATATTCTCAAGTCCTAAAGCTACTTCCACAAAAATAATTCCTATTTGAGCTACGGAAGAATAGGCTATTTGAGCTTTGGCAGAATACTGTACTCTGGAAGAAATAGTAGCCATGACAGCTGTTGTAATCCCTAATGCAATGACTATAAGCTTAATGACAAATAGCTGTTGCCAAAAAGCAGCGGTACGCAATAATAAAAACACACCAATATGAGCGGCAATCGAACCGTAAAAAATAGCGCTAGAAGGAGTAGGGCCTTCCATAGCTCTAGGCAACCAAGAGGAAAATGGAAACTGTGCAGATTTCACACTCGCCGCTAGAAGTATGGCTAGAGATATAAGGATGCCTATCCAAGGGTGAGAAACCAGATGTTCTGACACGAACTGAGAGTTGTTCAACTGCTCAAAAGTGATGTTTTCATGCCACAGGTGATGACTCAACCACATGGTTATTAAAATACCAACGTCTGCAATTCTATATATAGAAAAAACCTTCAACCCATTGCGTACCGGTAAATAGCGATGGCGGTAATAAGCGATCAGTAAAAAGGAAGATACACCTAAGGTTTCCCAACCTATAAATAGGGTTTCAAAATTGCCGGCTAGCACAATAACCTGAATGGAAATAAAAAACAGCAAAAAGGTGGTGAAAAAGCGTTTGTATCCAGGTTCTTTATGAAGATACACACTGCTGTAAATGGCAATTAGATACGACAGAATACCAGAAAATAAAAGATATACAGCAGCTACTTTATCAAAATAAAAATCGATAAAAAAGTGATAATCACCAGAACGGTACACGGATATTTCTTTGATATTGATGTGATCAGCACCTTTCCATAACCAGGCGCCAATAAACGCAATAGTAAAAAGCACATAGGTTCCCATGGCGATATGAATCGTGGTACTGATTGCTTTTTCTTGACTTTCTGGAAATAAAAGGCTGATTATTAATCCTAAAAATGGGATCAATAAAAATAGAGCTATGAGGTCTTCCATAGTTAGGATACGTTGAGTTGGTACACCGGTAAATTGGCAGAATGATTTTCAAAAACAGTTTCTAAATTAGAAAGGGTCTCCATCTTATGTTTAGAAGTTTCGTATGATTTTAATTCCCCTTTGTATAGATAAGCGATGGCTTTGGTGTCGGGATGTAGGATCGCTAGTTTAACCCATTCATTTTTATACCAGTTCCAGAGTCCGCTATCGTTTTGAATAAGTCGCATCACAACTTCTGGATAATGCTCTATGATCATCATCAACCGTAAAGGTGCATGTACATCTATCATTTGAGAAGGCAGCCCAGGACGTAAGTCGCCTTTAATTCCATTGGCTACTCCAAAAAGACCAATCACATTATGGGGCAGTTTAGACCCAGCACCTAATTTTTCATTATCTACGCTAGAGAAGTAATACTCGAGGTTGATACCTCCACAAACAGGTGTGGCTGCTTGTAAAATGACTTTTAATTGTGTGCCGTTTAGATCTTGCTTATAATCATAGGAATTCAAAAAAGCACGCTGATCTAAAAAGACACTTTTTGTCAAAGATCTACGCCCGACTATACAAAGGCTGTTATTAGAATGGTTCAATTCTGGTCGAGGTTCGAACAAGGCTGTAGAGCGGTTCTTTACATCCTTATGCACTTTAATCGCGTCTCGCTTGCTATTGGTCAATAAAAATTGTCTCGATCGTTCTTTAGCATTGTGAGATAAGGCTTTATCAAACTGTGCTCTATGTGTGGCATGTACTTCTGTTAGCTTTCGCGTAAGCGTAACTTCATCATAAAATGCAACCTCATCACGAGTCGTGTCGTGTAAACCTCCCAAAAAATAGGTAGTGCTAGGAATAAAAATATGTTTTGCTTCTAGCGCTTTTCTAACATCTGACCTGTTGGCCATTTCTGAAACTGCCCGACTGTTTACAGAGCCTGCTCTACCAGAACAGGCACCACAATTGTAACCAGCATAATACGGGTTGTTGGTACTGCTGCCTCCGTGACCTATCAAGTAAACTAGTGAAGCAAAATTAGTCGTTAAACCGGTGCTTTTTAACAATCCATACACGATTTCAACCATCTCTTCAACGGTATATCCTACTTGATACCCATTTTCTTCTGCATTGTTTTTATGTTCAACAAGAATAGTCGCCGCTTGCTCCATATGTTCAAAAGCAGAGGAATGTGCCGGAGATATTTGGGGTTTAAATAGATTAAAAAATAACCGCACTGCTGACCAAAAGCCAATCGTTTGTGACAACAACCACCCGGTAAATAGCCGGTGTGATGCTTTATGGAAATGAATGTCTTTACCGTTTTTAACCGCCCTTCCTTTCTCTTTGATCAGGTGTTTAGGAGTTAAAGAACCTGGACAAACTTGTGTGTAAAACTTTCCCGACTCTGGTTGGTACATTGCTACCATTCCGAAATGTCCCGGCGTGCCGAAGGTTTCACAGTCTGGAGCTGCTTGCTCTAAATGTCTTCGTACCGATTCTTCTCGATCATCAATACAAAAGAAGGCTTGAAAACTAGGGGTTGCCGTTTTTTCTTTTGCTGTGGATTGAACCAATCCCTGTAAAACTTCACTGTGATAACTCCACTCTAAGGCTTCTTGCCAAATGGCGATGACTTTCCAATACCGATCAACTTCTTTAAAGGGAAACAATACCACAGGCGTTCTTAAATTTACGGCGGTACTCAAGGGTAATGTATCCAGTCCAATGCTCTGATCTAAGGCTTCAATTTCTAAAAGTAATTCTAGAAAAATAAAATCATGGAGGCTTACTTGTCTCTGATCAAGTAAGGTGGTGGGTTGTTTTTCTATGGTAGCTACCATACCGGACCAACCAGGATGACTAAATTGCTGGTCAAATAGATACTGCTCAAAGTAAGTCGCATCCCCTACAATACTTTGTAATAGGCTTGTGATGCTAGTTTTAGAATCATGAAGTAATTCAACAGCCTTTTTAGATTGAAAAACCGAAACTAGACTGTTTTTTTGTAAGGTACGTACAGCCTCCAAAAATGTGACGTTAGGATAAGGAAATCGTTTCTCAGAAACTCCTTGATCCAGATAAGCACCAATTAATTTGAATAATTTGGGATGCACCAACATATCTAAATCGATCTTAAAATGACTTTTCCAAAAGGCTTTTAACAGTCCTATTTGAGGAGTGGAATCATTTGACAGATCCTGATTGAAAACTAAGGATTTCCAATATGTAAGGCTGTTACTATCTTTAAAATTATGGATGGTAGTAGTAAGAACATCTTCTTTAATAACTCCTTCTTGAAACAGCTTTCGATATTCTTTTAAGGAAAGTGTTGTTTTGTAACCAAAGGTAGAATTTGCTTTTTGTAAAGCTTCAAAAAATGAAAAATCGTTAAAGGCATGTAAGGTGTTGTGATGGACAAAGTCCTTTAAAGGAGCTTGTGCGGGTAAATAATGTCTAAGATGATGGAGCGCCTGTGCTTCATCAAATGTTTTTTGATCCGTATGCATTAGTAGAATGCTATTTAAATAAAGTGAATTAAGAATTTTAGTGGAAGAACTAAAAAATCACACGTAAAAATTTGAGGTGTTGTACCGCATCGATAGTGTCGGAAACTAAAGGTATCGAGCAGTGGTCGTTAAGAAAGAATAAACGAGCAGTCTAACTTGAGACAGCAAAATTGAATATAGCGCGGGTATTTTGAGATAAAAATCCAGCCGCAGGCATTAGGTGAATTGCTGCTCCTAAAAGCAGCCAGATGTAGAGTAGTGAACGGCTTTTGTTCTATAGCACCGCCACCAGCTGTTCCACCTATTTTTTGAAAAACTCTTTCAGTCAGACTTGAAATAGTTTCAGTTTCAGTTTCTTCTTCAAGCCACTGAATTTTGTTGTTAGAACCCGTAGTTTCTGAAGCTGTGCTGTCCATAATTGCGCTAACTGCTGCTTCTGGCACCAGCATAAAAAGCAATAAGGATATAGATAAAATAAACTTCATAGCACAATTCATGATGCAAACATAAGTAACATTCGTTATATTTGAACATTACTTATGTTATATATTTATTTATATTTTTTATATGCGCAGTTTCTTTTTAAAATTTGATTTCCAAAGCCATCTATTATTTGAGACTCTCACTTTAGTAGATAAAGAATTGGTTCATAGCTTTATGGAGGATATTACAATAAAGAAAGGCAATGCCCTTTTTTATGAAGAGGGTATTCCTACTGGTATTTTTCATATAGTGAGTGGAAGAGCAAAGAAATTTAAAAAAGGATTCAGCAATCAAGTGCAGATATTTTACATCTATACACCTGGTGACTTTTTAGGTTATCATGCCTTGTTGGGTGAGGAGCGCTATCAGGACTCCTGTGAGGCTCTTGATGATGTGGAGTTAAAATTCATTTCAAAAGATAATTTTCTAAAATTACTTCAGGATCTTCCGTCTTTAAAAGATGCTTTTATTAAAAATATGAGTCATGAGTTTGGGGTATTGGCAAACACAATTGCAGTTTTGGCTCAAAAGGATCAAAATACGCGGCTAGCGATTTATTTATTGATTTTTGAAAACCGGTTTAAAGCCATGATTCCCGATTATAAGGGTATTGATTTGACTCGCGAAGATCTGGCTAATTGTATTGGAACTTCACGAGAAAGTTTAGGTAGAAGCTTAAAACAGTTTAAAGATGATGGGATGATTTCCATTAAAAAGCGATGCATATTTATTATAGATAAAGCGGCTTTCTATAAATTACTTAATTTGGAATGGGTAAAATGATGGTTGTTTTAAAAACTTTTTTAAGTTCTTAATCAAAAGGCAAATACAAGTAAAACTCTAATTAGTAGTGCAATTAAAAAATAACAATCCTAAAACAGCATTAAAGTGATGCTAAAAAGAATAGTAAGAACTCTAACTTATGCCCTACAAAGTGGTTTTCTTTTTTATTCAATAAAGCAGTACAGATCTAATTAGGCATTCTTTTTTTGATAATGCTTTTGAACTTTATAGACTAAAGCGTTATAGGAAAATACATTATGTAAAGAATATACGGTGGAAACTATAGATAAGGGGTCTGTTGCCTTAATCAATTGCTTGTCAAATTGATTATTATTATAAAGAGGAATCACTAGTTTTGTGAAGCAGCAAAAACGATTGTCCTTTTGGCTCAAAATGACCAAAGTACAGGGTTTGCTGTTTTATGGGTATTTGAATATCGCTTTAAAGTAATTATTTGTTGTTATAAATAAATGGACCTGTCCCAATAAAACTTGGCTCATTGTTTTGGAATTTCTCGATAAAGCCCAAATACAGGTCAAAATCAGTGTAAAAACGATGGTTTTTTTCCTGAAAAGTAAGGCATAGTATGTACAAAAAGGCGATTGATACAAATTGCTCTAATTAGAATGAGTAGCATATCGCCTAGAACATGTGCCATTCATAATTATGTAGCCTACATTAATTAATACAATTAATTGGTCTCTATTGGAGGAACTCTAGTCTTGACGAATATAGGTGCTTTATGGAATCAATTTAGCTTTATAAAGGGGCAATACATCGTTTCCTTCTCACCTTTATTTTTTTATGAATCAAATGGTAGCACTGCGTAGAGACTTTAACAGGCTAGCGCAACGCAGGCATGGGCGCATTGTTGTGTTTAGAATTTTCAAATGTATAAAATAAAAAACATGTAATAAGTTCCTTCAATGCTCCACGCCTGAGTTTTTTTAAATATTTGGTATGGATAAAACGATTCAAATAAGAATGCCTTACTTTTTAGTAAGGCATTTTGTAATCTTATTGTGGAACAAAATCAAGTTTGCTAAACGCTTTAATTAAGAGTTAAATCAGCTGACTTAAACTTTTTTATCTAAAACCCATTCTCCTTTACTCATTAGAGGTAAAGCAGCTTTATACTTAACTTCCTTGGTATCTCCGGTCATGATGTTTTTAATAATGACTTTATCATTACGACCTATCTTAGGCTGGTCGCGCTTTATGGTTTCCGTAACTTGAGGACGCTGCTGACTTGCTCCAGCACCAATGGCTCTTGCTTTTGCAGCTTGCTGATCACTATTGAGAATTTCATCTTTTTGAGTGCTTGTGTTTTCAGCCTGTTGCTGTCTGGCTTCGCTTATGGTATCAGCGTCTCTGGTTGGAAGATCTCCTTTAAACATAAAACCAATGACATCCTTATTTACTTTGTCAATCATTATTTTAAATAATTCAAAGGCTTCAAACTTGTAAATAAGTAGGGGATCTTTTTGTTCATGAACAGCTAGTTGTACACTTTGTTTTAGCTCGTCCATCTTACGCAAGTGAGTTTTCCAAGCCTCGTCAATAATGGCAAGAGTAATGTTTTTCTCGAAATCAGTTACTAAAGAACGACCTTCAGAATCATAAGCTTCTTGCAAGTTAGTGGCAACATTTAAAGTTTTATTCCCATCTGTAAAAGGAACTGCGATACGCTCATAATTGCGCTGGTCGTTTTCCATTACATTTTTTATTACTGGATACACCTCAGAAGCGGTGCGCTCCATCTTCTTCTTATAATGTTCATAAGCAGCTTTATAAATGATGTCGGTTACTTTTTTTTCATCTTTGGCGGCAAATTCCTCTTCAGAAATAGGGCTGTTCATAGAGAAAAAACGAATCAATTCAAACTCAAAGTTTTTGAAGTCTTGAGCTATTTTATTTCCTTCTGTAATGTTCTCTGAGATATCATAAATCATGTTGGCAATATCTACCGCAAGACGGTCCCCAAATAAGGCGTTGTGACGTCGCTTATATATCACTTCACGTTGCGCATTCATGACATCATCATATTCTAATAATCTCTTACGAACACCAAAGGCATTTTCTTCTACTTTAGTTTGTGCACGTTCAATAGATTTAGAAATCATAGAATGTTGAATCACTTCACCTTCTTTCATTCCCAGTCTGTCCATGGTTTTTGCCATACGTTCAGAACCGAAAAGTCTCATTAAATTGTC
>NZ_JBLIGN010000033.1:0-28507 GCF_047636915.1 Nonlabens sp.
GGTGCGATTCTAGGAATGAATAAAACAGAGATTTCTAGCAAGATTGATGAAATCATAGAGTTCTCAGGTTGCCAAATGTACATAGATACCCCCGTAAAACGTTATTCTAGTGGGATGCGAGTGCGGCTAGGCTTTGCCGTTGCTGCTTTTTTAGAACCAGACATTCTAGTCGTAGATGAGGTACTGGCGGTAGGAGATGCTGAGTTTCAAAAGAAGGCTATAGGAAAAATGCAAGATATTTCAAATACTAATGGGCGTACGGTGCTTTTTGTAAGTCATGATATGAGTGCAATTCGAAAGTTATGTAACAGAGTCATTATGTTACACAATGGAACTGTTGTATTATCAGGAGAAACTGAAGAAGTTGTTAAGTCTTATTTATCTAAACATAACATAGCAAAGATAAAAGAGAATTTAAGTAATCATATAAACAGGGTCACAGAAAGTTCCATTCTTAAAATGATTTCTATAAGAAATTCTAATGGAAGTGTTTTTTCTAATCAAGACTGCACGTTTAAAGTCGAATTTGATAGTAGTGACTTAACATTTTTTTCTATTGGTTGGTTGGTTAAAGATTATGACGAAAATGTAGTATCAGCTGCTAGTATGAAAAGAATTGGCGCTGAGCACAAAATAGAAGAAAATAAGAATTTTTTTATTTTAACTTTAGAAAAACTCCCTTTATTCCCAGGAATTTACTCTTTATCACTTTTTTTAAATGATGGTAATCTAGATGTTGATATCATTCATGATGCTATTTATTTTGAAGTATTATGGCAAAAAAAAAATAATTTTGAACAGCCTCTAAATTCTTGGGGTAAAACATCAATTATTTTCAACACCGAATACTAAATTATAACGGACTGCATATAATTGTTTGTGTTCTTTGTTCTCTATTAGATATGAAATGTTTTTCTATTTTAAAGTAGGAACTTATAAACTCATTGAATTCAGAATAAGACCATTCTCTAATATATGTAGGTTTTTTGGGTGGGCCATTTTGGCTACCACTGTATACTAAATCTCTTACAGTGGCACTAATAACTAATTTTTGAAATTTATTAACACTCTTTATTTTGATAAGAAGTTCCTTAGGATCTAGAACATGTTCTATAACATCAGAACAGATTACCATTTGAGACTCTAGTAATGACATATCTGTTTTTATGGCATTTAGCCATTTGTTATGAGGGTATTTTTTTCTTAGGTAGCTTAAAGTTGGTTCAATATCTAATCCTTTAATATCATAACGGGAAAAGTATTTTATTAATTTGAAACCAGAACCACAACCAATGTCTATTATATTTTTCACATTCATTTAATGCGCTCTCATATACTTCTAATTGCCAATTATCATCGTTTAACGTGTCATCGAAATATTTGTAGCTGCCCCTATGCAAATATCAAGCTTTAATACCGTATCTCTTACCTTTAAGAAAACTGACCGTGCGGTTTATTGAGTATGTTATTTTTTTGATAAACATTTTCTTTATTTTTGTGTTAAATTAAGCTTTTATTCCATGAAAATAGCAATTGTTATATGTACATATAACCGAGTTCTATTACTCGAGAAATGTATTGCCGCACTTTTACCACAGCTTGAAAACGTTGTAAAACGGATTGAAATAATCATTGTGGATAATAACAGCTGTGATGGGACTTTTGAATTTATAAGTGCAATCGCGAAAAAGCATCAGTGTATAAGGTATTTAAAGGAGGAGAGAATAGGTTTGTCTTATGCTAGAAATAAGGTTATCGAAGAAAAAGAAATAGACTGGATAGCTTATTTAGATGATGATGGTATCCCGTTTGCCAATTATATTCAAGAGTTATGTTATACAATTGATCAATTTGATTTTACCTGTTTCGGTGGAACATATATAGGATATAGCCACATAGAAATACCTCAATGGTTACCATCTAACTTCGGCTCAAAAAAAATACTTTCAGATATAATTACTGAAGTTGAAAGTGATGAATTATCGGGAGGAATCTTTTGCGTGAAAAGGAGTGAATTGGAAAAAATAGGAGGGTTTAATACTAAATACGGAATGAACGGCAGGCAAATGGCATTTTCAGAAGAAAATGATGTTCAACTCCGTCTTAGACTCAATGGGGCTTCAATTGGTTATAATCCTAATCTTCGTATGCATCATTTAACAGCTCCTGGAAAGTTAAAGTTATTTTGGCACTTAAAATATTGTTATGCAATAGGGAGAGATAATTTCGCTACAAATAAACGTTTTGTATCACGTACCTTAATATTTAGAAGATGTATATCTAGTATTTTATTTTTGTTTCCTCAGCTTTTATTACGATTGATAAAGGAAAAAGATTTTTATATTCAAAATTTAATTATTGAATTTTTTAAGCCTACATTATATTTAATTGGTTTAAGGTCAAATTATTACAAGTTCAAAGCATGAATATAGCACCCATTGTTTTATTCGTCTACAATAGACCTGAACATACTAGAAAGACACTAGAGGCTTTGCGACTTAATGACCTAGCGAGTGAATCCATATTATACATTTATGCTGATGGGGCTAAGCAAAATGCTAGTAAGACACAATTAGAAGCTGTAGCTGCGACTAGGAAAGTAATAAAAGAACAATTATGGTGTGGTGATGTTGTACTAATAGAATCACAGGAAAATAAGGGATTAGCAAATTCAGTAATTAGTGGTGTTACCGATGTAATTGAGAAGCACAAAAAGGTTATAGTTTTAGAAGATGATATAATTGTTAACTCTGGTTTTTTAAGGTATATGAATACATCTTTACATCTTTATGAAAAAGAAGGAAGCGTGTTTGGTGTTTCTGGTTATAAGTTTGAATCTAATAGGATAATTAAAGACAAAACTTACTTTTTACCTGTAATGAGTTCTTGGGGTTATGGAACTTGGAAGGATAGATGGGAGAAAATAGACTTTGATTCAAAAAGTTTACTTCAAAAAGTTTTAGATAGAGATTTAATGGGCAAAATGAAATTTGGTAAGTTTAATTTTTATGATATGCTGCAACAACAAGCGAATGGTATCATAGATTCTTGGGCGGTAAGGTTTTATACAAGTATGATTATACAAAATGGGCTGTTTTTATTTCCTAAAGAATCATTACTAACAAATATCGGATTTGATGGCTCTGGCGTGCATTGCGATAATGCAAGCTCACCTTTATTTGAAACTATCACCGCATTAAACATTGAAAAAATTGAGGTTAAAGTAGAAAAACGAATATTGAACCTGTTTAAAGTTTCTAAAAATAAAAAACAATCTATACTGAAAGGTTTTAGGGAAAAAATAAAAAGAGTTATTGCACCAGAACTTCTAAATTATATTAGAAGAAAAAGAGGTGCAAAAAAAATTGATCCATTTGAAGATTTGAGAAATATGCCTCGATTTGTTGAGACAAAATGCAAATTAGACAATGTGCCAATTGTAATTCCAGATGCAGCTTCTTTTCTATTCATGCATAAAGAGATATTTGAACAAGAAATTTATAAATTCATAGCACCAACTGATGAACCTTTTATAATTGATGCAGGAGCAAACATAGGTCTTTCAACTATTTATTTTAAAAAACTTTACCCTAAAGCAAGCGTTTTGGCCTTTGAACCAGATGATTATATTTTTAAATATTTAAAAAAAAATATTTTACAATTTGGTTTAAAAGAGGTGCTATTAATTAAGAAAGGTTTGTGGGATAAAGAGATAATGTTGGGATTCAATTCAGAAGGAGCTGATGGCGGCGCGATTGATTTTAATGAGCAAAAGAAAACGCAAAACGAAATTGAAGTTACTTCCTTAAAACCTTTTTTAAATAGGAAAGTTGATTTTCTTAAAATAGACATAGAAGGTGCAGAGTACACTGTTTTACAAGATATTAAAGATAGGCTTAACCTTGTGGATAATATCTTTGTCGAGTATCACTCATTTGTTAATCAGGAACAGAAATTAGGAGAAATAGTTTCTATTTTGCAAAAATCAGGATTTAGATTACATGTTAATTCGCCTGGCCTTTCAAGTGTACAGCCTTTTAAAAAAATAAACACTTATAATGGTATGGATATGCAACTAAACATCTATGGATATCGGTAAACTCAAAACTAAATGAAAATACTCCTAGTGAATACCTACGATAATGGTGGCGCTGCAAACGCTTGTATTAGATTACACCAAGGTTTGCTTAATCAAGGGGTGGCTTCTAAATTATTACTATTGCATAAAACTAAGGATATTGAAAAATCCTTTTTGTTTAAAAAGAATCCTGAAACAAACAATCGGTCAAGGAGCTATTATTTTAAACGAATACAGCAAAAAATAGCAAAGAAGTGGAACTTACCTTTTTTAAAACCTAGGTTAAGTAAAGAAGAAGTGTTTCTTAAAAGTAGAGCAGCAGGACTTGAGTTGTTTAGTTCTCCATATTCTAAATATGATATCACCAATTCCCCATTGTATCAAGAGGCAGATATCATCAACCTACACTGGGTGGCAGGTTTTCTAGATCATGAATCTTTTTTTAAGAAAAATAAGAAACCGGTTATCTGGACGCTTCATGATATGCACCCTTTTACTGGAGGCGAACATTATGTAGAAATGATTCATGGAATAGATGATCAAGGAATGCCTGTTAAAAGAAATGTTTTAGATATTGAAAAATCATATTCTAAAGAAAACTTGGATTATATAATCAATTCATTAGAATTATTTAAATCTTTGAGCATAGTGGCACCTTCGAAATGGTTACAATGTGAAGCCAGTAAAAGTGAGCTTTTCAAAACAAGAAAAGTACATTTAATACCAAATGGCTTAGATGTAAATACTTTTAAAAATAGAGATAAAACTTTTGCAAGAGAATTATATAGTATACCACTGCATAAGAAAGTCATATTATTTGTAGCAGATTCTATTTCCAACAATAGAAAGGGATATGTGTATTTAAAAAGAGCACTAGAAAAGCTTGATCAAGAAGATGTCATATTGTGCTCTATAGGTAAAGGCAAACCAGTATTAGAAAGCGACATAGAGGTAAGACATTTGGGTTCTATTTCAGACGAAAGGATCATAAGTTTAGTTTATTCTTTAGCAGACGCTTTTGTAATACCTTCCTTGATGGATAATTTGCCTAATACAGTTTTGGAATCTTTACTTTGCGGTACACCAGTAATTGGTTTTCCTGTAGGTGGTATTCCAGACATGATTGAACATGGTAAAAACGGATTGTTAGCCACAGAGGTAAGTGTAGATTCTTTAAAAGAAGCCCTTGAATATTACTTATTAAATGGAGTCGCATATTCCAAAGAAGAGATTAGAACTCTAGCGGTTGAGAAATATGATCAAAGTGTGCAGGCTAAGACTTATTTAAAATTGTTTCAAGAAATACATTTCAAGAATAATTAACTATGCTCATCTCCATCATAACAGTAACTTACAACGACGTCCAAGGTCTGGAGCGCACTATTAAAAGCGTTCAAGAACAAACGGCGACCAACTATGAGCATATACTTATAGATGGTGGTAGTACGGATGGTAGTAGAGCGTTGATAGAGCAGCATCAGGACCGTTTTTCTTACTGGTCTAGTGAACCAGATAATGGGATATATCATGCGATGAATAAAGGGATTGCAGTGGCTCGTGGTGATTATTTACTTTTTTTAAATGGTGGTGATCATTTTAAAGATGAAAGTAGTTTATCAATTTTAGTAGGAGGGATTGATGAGAATCAACAAGTTGAACTAGTTTATGGTAATATAGAGGTTGTAGCAGATCATACTGGGATAAAGAAATACCCAGCTCATCTCACATTGGATTATTTAATTAAAGATAGTTTACCACATCCAGCAACTTTAATTAGAAAAACCTGCTTTAATAGTCACCTTTATGATACCTCATTAGAAATTGTCGCCGATTGGAAGTTTTTCCTATTAGGGATATATAAACAATCTTTTAATTATACTTATGTAGATGATACGATTAGTGTTTTTTATTATGATGGTATAAGTAGTCTGCAACATGTTAAAATCAGTAAGGAGCGCAGGGATGTAGTCAAACAATATTTCCCAGATAAACTTAGATTGCACTATTTTTATTATCCCGGTAATTTAAAACAGATTTTTAATGATGTAAAAAAGAAGGTTAACTCTTTGATGAAAAGAATAAAAACGAGACTTACACATGGCTAAAGTATCTGTTATTGTACCATGTTATAATCAAGGAGCATTTCTTGAAGAATGTTTACAGTCTGTAGAGTGTCAAAGCTATCATGATTGGGAATGTATAATTATTGATGATGGATCAACTGACGATTCAGGAGCCATCATTGAAAATTTTATCAAAGATAGAATAAGGTTTAAGCTCATAAAGCAAAGTAATGCTGGGGTTTCAACTGCTCGTAATAATGCCATAAAAGCGAGTAATGGGGTTTTTATTCTACCCTTGGATGCGGATGATAAATTATCCCCTAATTACCTCGAAGTGTGTGTAAATATTTTAGAAGAGCTACTAGGTATCTCTTTAGTTTACGGAAAGGTAAAAAAATTTGGAGATAATAATGGATTTTGGAATTTACAACCCTATTGTTTTGAAAAACTCTTAGAAGAAAATATGATACATTGTTCCGCGATGTACTTAAAAACGGAATGGGAAAAAACAGGAGGTTACGACGCGCAGTTAAAAGTGGGATTAGAAGATTGGGAGTTTTGGGTCAATTTGTTAGATAAAAATTCTAAAGTAATATATTCAAAAGACTGTATTTTACATTATCGTACTAAGAAGAAATCGCGTAACAATAGTTTTACTGAAAGAGAAAGACATAAGATTAAGGTTTATATAGGTAAAAAACACCTTGGAAAATACTATTCGTTAATTTCTAATCTGCCAGATTATATTGCTATGAATCGTAAAGAGATAAAGCGTTTAACTATACTGAGCAAAAGTAAAAAGAATGCTTTAAGTGTTTTAATCACTTTTTTGAATGTATTTAAAAAGTCATAAGTTATTATTTAACTTATGACTTCTAAATAGAAAATGAAATAGATGTGCACTTGATTTCTGTTATTATACCCGTTCATAAAACTATTCCTTATTTAAAGGAATGTGTTGCTAGTGTTCTCTGTCAGTCACATTTGAATTTAGAAATAATTCTTGCTTGTAATGGAAGCTTGATAATTGAAGAATGTCAATCATTTTTAGGTACTGTAGATGAACGTCTCTTATACATTAAGACCAAACCTGGGCGGCACAATGCTAGAAACGAGGCGTTAAAAATCGCAAAAGGTGATTATATACAGTTTCTAGATTATGACGATATTTTGTATCCAGCAAAATTAGAAATTCAATTAGATAGCCTTAAAAGACAACCTGTAGATATTGTTATTTGTAAATGGAAAAAATTCACAAAGAACCTTGATGAATATTACAAATTTCCATTTGATTCTTTATTTGATCTACAAAGAAGTACCGCTGTAGAACTCATTAATAGTTTAGGTGAAAATGGAGGTTTTATTGCTACAGCTGCGTATTTATTTTCTAGAGAACTAGCATTAAATGCGCAATGGATCGATGCGCCTAACGATGATGCCGTTTATTTTTCTGAGCTTAGCAAATGGAACCCTACGATCAATATGGTTAATAAGGAACTCGTAGGATATAGAATTCATGATAATAATACAAGTTCACAACATACTAAGTCAAGCCTTAATAAGTTGATAGTAGGATGGAAAATCATTGAGAAGAATTTAAATTTTTACAAACAAAGTTCTAAAAAAAAGTATTTGTTTCAATCCTACCTTCATCTTTTGTCCATTTCCATTCAAGTAGAAAATTATAAAAAGTTTGAATTAATTTGTCACTGTTTGAAATTTTCAACAAGTTTGAAGGATATTAAATCAGTAGCAAGGTGTTTAAGAAGCTAGATGATGAAGAAACAATTATGAAGAAAGCTAAAATAGCAATCATAGGGCCGTTTAACAATCGTGGTGGAAGAGAAATAGAAGTTGCTTTTATTGCAGACTCTTTAAGTACTGTGTACGATGTTACCGCTTATTCTACAGAGTTTATGGAAAAGGATAATGATATTTCACTAGTTAACCCTTCGCTAACGGTTTACTCTAAATTCCAACCATTATCTAGCAAAATAAAAACCTTATTAGGAAAGAGTATTAGATATGATAAGGTCTATTTAAAAAAAAACGATTCAAGATCTGTTTTAGAGTTAGAAAAGGTGATTGTTGATGTTGATCTGGTTTTTATTTTGGCACAATTAACTTCTGCACACACAAAGAAAATTATAAGCCTTGCAAAGAAATATCTAAAACCGGTACTTTTTAGAACTACAGGAACGATTACACAGCGTGATATCCATCATCCATCCTTTGATTACCTAGAAGACGTAAATTTATTCATCAACCATTCAGAGTCAAATTCAATTTTTTTTAAAGAAAGACCTAGTATCTTTTATAAGGTCATAGATCAATGCGTTTTTAACGAAGAATTTATAAATACTTCAATCGAACCTATTAACCAAATCACTCAGTTCTATGCCGCATCTAGATTGGATAAAAATAAAGATATAGTCACCATTATAAGAGCTTTTAATTCTATTTCAAGCCATTCCCACTTACAACTGCATGTCATAGGTGATGGCCCCGAAATGAATCAGTTACAAAAAATTGCACAACACAACACAAATATTAAATTCTATGGACATTTAGAGCACAACGCAATGATGGAGGTTATTTCTCATCTAGATTGTTTAATTATTTCATCTAGAGAAGAGTCGGGACCATACAATGCATTAGAAGCTATGATTTTAGGATTGCCAATAATATCTACTAGAGTGGGAGCAATGACATCGAGATTTACAAACGAGGATTCTATATGGTTTGATGCTCAAGATTGGAAAGCTCTTGCTCATAAAGTCTTAGAGTTTTCAAGCTACGATCAAAATACTATTGTTCAAATACAAAAGAGGAATAATGAGATTTATCAAACCTATCATTTAAAAGAAACCATAGCAAAAGCTTACTTAGATGCCGTAAGTTTGCATATCTAATCAAAATTATGAAGTAAAATGAGTTTGTTAATCTAAGGAGCAGCAGGTAACGTAGGAAGTGCTTTGGCTTCCTTTTTATTAGAAAAAGGATATCATGTCATTGCGCTAGACAACCTATCCACCGGCTCAAGAAATAAATTACCTGTTGAACATACGCTTGGTTTTACTTTTATAAAAGCAGATTGTAATGATTACCGACAGCTTTCTCAAATCATGCTTTCCAGAACTATTGATGATGTATTTCATTATGCGGCAATGGTAGGGGTACAAAGAACATTGAATCACCCTATCGAAGTTTTGAAGGATATAGATGGTGGCTGGTTACTAATAAAAAAATGATTGATGGACTGATCAAGTACCATCATAAATGGGGAAAGCCTAAGGCCATTCAAATAAAAAAGGTTGTTTCTTCCTACCTTAACAATTTTAAATTTAAGAGCCTTTCAAGGTTTCTATTCCTTAGATAAATGAGAAAAGGCGATAACCCCATACGTGATCAAAGAGTAGCAAAGACTGACACGCAGCATACGGTAGTTATTCCGTATTTTATTTCTAAGGATTCTTATTTTGAAGATACTTTGAAGATATTAGAATACTGTTTAAGTTCTTTAAAATCTAATTCTTGCTATCACTCTAACGTGCATGTTGTTGCCAATGGTTCTCACTCAGCGTTGGTGCAGCAACAATTATGTGATTTTATGGAGCAAGGACTGATAGATGATTTAAGTATAATCACTCGACCTATAGGTAAAGTAAATGCTATTCTCAGTGTATTAAGAAACGTGCGTTCTTCTTACGTAACCATAACAGATGCAGATGTGCTTTTCTTACCTAGTTGGGATGAGCATGTATTTGATGTGTTTCACCATTTTCCTAAAGCAGCAGCAGTATCACCAGTACCTATATTTAGAACCTATAACCGTTTAACCGCGAATATATGGTGGGATTATTTTTTCTCTAGTAAGCTTAGTTTTACGCCGGTAAAGGATAAGGACTCCTTGACTATGTACGCTAAGAGTATAGGCTGGCCATGGCTGGATGATAAGTTTAAAACATCATACATGACGCTAAGTTCAAAAAAGGGATTTAAAGCAGTAGTGGGTAATGGACATTTTTGTGTTACTTATAATACTTCTGTTTTTAAAGCTTTGCCTTATGAAAATACAGAGTTTATCTTAGGCGGGGATTCTGAACATAAATACTTGGATCAACCTGCGGCTTTATGCGACGGATATAGACTGGCAACACTATCTAATCATGCTTATCATATGGGGAATCAAGCAGAGCCATGGATGTGCGAGTTGATGTCCAGTTTTTCTAGTATTTCCAAAACACAGTTGCCTATTGATGCTACAATTTTTAAATTGCAAAAAACATCTTGTTTCCTTAAATTTAAATGTTTTAAATACCTGCTAGTTAAATTAAAATTGTTAAAATGGTTTTATCAACAAAAGGGCCTTTTAAAATAGAAAACGCACTTTATTACCTAATACGTTCAAACCGTAAAATTAAATGAGTCTCTCCATAGTTATAGTAAATAGAAATAGAAGTTTTCATATCCTTGCTAAAACGCTGGATTCTATCTGTCCACAATTAAATGATTCCACTAAGTTGGTCGTTGTTGATTATGGTAGTTCAGAGTCATACCAGTCAGATCTGGAATATTTAATCAATTCTTTTACTTCCGTCCAATTGATTTTATGCCCAACCCAAGGTCAGCTTTTCCATAAGACACGCGCTATTAATATGGTCTTGAAGGGTTGCACAACTACTTATTTTATGGTATTGGATATGGATTGTATCGTGCATCCTAATTTCATTAAAAAAGCGATCGAGCTCGCCTCTGAGAACACAGTTTACAATTTTCCTTATGGTTTTTTAAAAGAAGAGGAATCTAAGAAATCAAAAGCATTTGGCGAATATAACATTGATTTTATAGGAGGATTAACAGGTAGCGCTATTTTTAATACCCAGAAGCTACAAGATTTGAATGGTTTTGATGAGTTCTATCACAATTGGGGTGCCGAAGATGCCGATATGTTTGATCGTCTAGAACACATAGGAGTTACAACAGTTCTTTATCAAGAAGAGTTGCTGCTCTTGCATCAATGGCATGAAAAAAATTATAGAAATCCTAAAAGTAAGCAAGCTTTTCACAGCCATTTAGAGAAGATCAATCATGAATATTATGGGCTTTCGCGAAAGCGAAACACTACTAAAGCCAATTTAAATCACCAATGGGGTTTGTTTTGTGATCCTAACGAGTATGCTGTTTTAAAGGAACCTTTAGAGACCTGGCACTTTAAGAATTACCGCCAAGAAGTGGAAGGCTTATTCATCAGTTTGGTAGAACACCCACTGAATACACCTGTGAAGATTAAAATAAGCAAGCTGTCAAAAAGCATCAAAGGGGTTTTTAAAAAAATGATAAACAGAAGTGTAAAGCCTATTCTATGTATGGAAGAGGTCAATGATAGGTTGCTAGAAACCCTGATGTTACATTATAGAAATAACGCTTATTCTTTTGAGTACGACAGGCAGTTAGGAGTTATTCAATTATATATTCATGCAGAAACAAAGGAGTAAATGATAGAGGGAGTTTCTAATTATCAAGATATCAAGCAATTTATTCTCGACATTGAAAATAAATACCCTGTAGATCAATGGATGTATAATGATATTCATTTTTGGCCACATATAAGAGTACAATTGTATTATGCTCTTATCCATTCTTTAAAGAAAAAGTATGTTAAAATTCCCTATGATAACATTTCTAAGAAAGAAAGCAAATCAAAATCAGACAAGCTTATCCAATTATGGAGTTCTTATTTAAATTATAATCGATTCTTTAAAAGTATTGCGCCTAAAGCATTGCTATTTATGAGTCTGGATATGCATAAAGTCAAACATGAAGGTGTCTATTTCAATAGGTTCTTTGATTCTATGATCTCTGCAAACGAATTAGAAAACGACTCTTTTACTTTCGAAATAAAAAAGAATCCTTTGCCTTGTTATAATCAAGCTTCTGTTGAGAAAGTAAGTCCGTATTTAGAGTTTTATTATAAAAAACATAAATTATTTAAGGCTTTTAATGCGATTAAAAATCAACAAGCTCATTTTGTGGAAGGGCTCGATCAATTAAAACAATTTCTTATTGAATGTGGTCTTTATAAAATTGCTGAGCAACTGATGGAAAGTAGATTGGATGTTTGGTCCACTAAGATTCGAGTATATGCTAATTTTTATAAGCAATACTTGATAAAGGCCAAAACAAAGAAAGTAGTATTGCAGAGTAATACGGGCTTTGATTTTATGTACGCAGTAATTTTTGCAGCAAGGAAAATAGCAATACCGACTATTGAAATGCAACATGGATATCAAACCGATTTACACATGGGTTACTGTAATTGGACGAAAGTTCCCTTTAATGGATTTAATATACTGCCTTTAGAATACTGGTGTTGGGATAAATACTCTAAAATAGGAATTGAAGAATGGTCTAAAGCTACAAATGTCAAAGCTAAAGTTTATGGTAATCCATGGATATCAAATTACTTGAGGCATAGTTCTAATGCGATAAACAATACAACTTCGACTATTCTCTACACACTTCCATTATTCGAAATAAATGAATTGGATAGTATATTTCCCAGTGGCGTTTTAGGGTTATTAAGTTTAAAGGATGTGCGAATCAAACTAAGATTTCACCCTAGACAAACACCTAATATTTCTGGGTTAAAGGACTTTTTTAAGAATAAAGGAATAAATTATTCAAATTTCGAATTTCAAAACCCTAGAGGTGTCTCATTGCCTTACACTTTATTAACTACTGATTTACATATAACAAATGCTTCTGCATGTTTGTTAGAAGCTTTTCAAATGAATGTTTCTTCTATAGTTATCGATGAAGTTGGACAAAGTGTTTATCAGGATTATTTTGATAATCAATTAATATTCTATGTAAACAAATATGAACATAGTTTCAAAAGTCAAGCATTGGAAATTATGTCTTTTAAAAATGAAATTAGATATGATGTAGCCCAAATTGAAAACCCTTTAAATTTTTAAATTTACCTTGTGAAAATACTATTAGTTTCCATGAATAACCTCCACTTCACTCGTTGGTCCGACCAATTGCGGGAAAGTGGCCATGAAGTGTTTTGGTTTGATATTAAAGATCAAGGTTATTCCCCAGCTATGAGTTGGATGACTCAAGTTGTGGGTTGGAAAAAAGGTTTTTTAAAGAAAAAAGGCAGGTCTTTTATAAAAAAAAGAGTTCCTAAATTATTTTCCTTTTTGTCCTCTCAGTTGGATGTGCCAGTAGAAAAAGCTTTTGAAAAAGCCTTGCTCGATATACAACCAGATGTAGTGCATAGTTTTGCTTTGTACATTTCTTGCACTCCTATTTATGGGGTGATGAAGAAATACAATGAAGTCAACTGGTTGTATTCTTCTTGGGGCAGTGATTTATTTTATTTTAGGAATAAGCCAGCACACTTAAAAGACATTAAAGAAGTGTTGCCTCGAGTCAACTACATGTTTGCCGATTGTAAAAGAGACCAAGGCATTGCTAACGAATTAGGTTTTATAGGAACACATTTAGGAGTGTTTCCTGGTGGTGGTGGTTTTGATTTAAGTGTTTTTGAAAAGTATAAAATTCCTTTGGTGAAACGCAAGATCATCGCAGTAAAAGGCAACCAAAATAGATCTGGTAGAGCAGTGCCTGTATTAAATGCACTGGAACAACTTTCTCTTCAACTTGCAAATTTTGAAGTGGTAGTTTTTGGAGTAGAAAATGATGCGGTCTTTCAATTTCAAGAGTGCTCTATACCGCATTTGACCATAAAAGGACTTATGGAGCACGAGGAGTTGATCCAACTCTTTTGCAATAGTTTAATTTATATAGGAAATTCTAATAGCGATGGAATGCCCAACACCTTGTTAGAGGCTGTTTGTGCCGGAGTATTTCCTATACAATCCAATCCTGGTGGTGCTGTAGAAGAACTTATACAAGATAAGGAAAATGGATTACTCATTAAAGATTGTGAGGATGTAAAGCATATTAAAGAAATTATTTTGATGGCTATTACAAATCCCTTGCTTTTAAAAAATGCGATGGCTTTTAACAATAAACAAATGGTACCCTTACTCTCTAGAGATGCGATAAGTGCACAAGTCTTAAATGCTTATGCATCGATTAAAAGGTAATATGTAAACAAGTTCTCCCCTTGTTTACTTAAATTTGAACCTAACCCTATAACTATGAAATCCATAGGATTTATCCCATTACGTGAAGGCTCCAAAGGCATTCCTGATAAAAATAAAAAAAAGCTTTTAGGAAGGCCTCTTTTTTGTTGGGTATTGGGAGCAGCCATTGCCTCAAATCTTGATGAAGTTTATGTTTATACAGATGATGAGGATATTCTTTCCTTTATTGATAAGGAATACCACTGGACCCATAAGGTAAAAACGGTAAAACGCAGTGAACAAACTGCCACAGATACGGCAAGTACGGAGATGGCAATCATGGAATTTGTAAATGGTTTAAAATCAAGCTTTGATGTATTCTGTTTATTGCAAGCCACATCGCCTTTTACAACCGCCATAGACATTAATAATACGCTAGATGCTGTAATAAACGGAAAGAATTATGACAGCGCACTTACGGTAGTCAACACACATAGATTTACCTGGCATGCAGACGGTACCCCTAAGAATTATGATATCTTTAATCGGCCTAGAAGGCAAGATTTTGAAGGCCTGCTTATAGAAAACGGTGCTTGTTATGTGACGACTCATTCCGCTTTACGCGAAAGTAAAAACAGAATAAGCGGGAATATAGCAACAGTTCCCATGACTGAGCAAAGTCTTACAGAGATAGACTCTTTAACCGATTGGAAAATAGTGGAGGAATTGCTGGCTGCTCGTTTGAAGTTACAGAAACAAAGTGAGCGGATTACCCACCTTATTTTAGATGTAGATGGCGTTTTTACAGATGGTTGTATCTATTATGGAGCAGATGGGGAAATGATGAAGAAGTTTGATATGCGAGACGGAATGGGATTAGAAATTCTTCGTCAGTACGGCGTTGAGGTAATGGTCATGACTTCAGAAAACTCAAAGATTGTTGCCAGTCGGATGAAAAAATTAAAAATTGAAGACGTCTTTCTAGGAGTCAAAGACAAGTACAGCTTGCTTTCTAGAATCGTTAGGGATAGAAATTTATCCTTTTCGCAAATTGCTTATATGGGTGATGATGTAAACGACTTGGCCAATATGTGTGCTGCTGGCTGGTCACTTGCTCCAGCAAATGCCACACAGCCCATAAAAAATCACGCAGATGTGATCCTGCAAAATGACAGCGCAAACGGTGCCATCCGAGAAGCGACTGAATTTATTATAAAATACAACCATCGTTATGACAAAGTATAAAGCACCTTATACCATAGCAGAAATAGGTGGGAACCATAAAGGGGATATGGAAATCGCTAAGGAGCTGATTAAAGTAGCGGCCATCTTTTGTAAAGTAGACGCGGTAAAGTTTCAAAAACGTTATAACAAAGAATTCCTTACAAAAGAGCAGTACAACGCACCGCACCCGAACCCAGTGAATTCTTATGGAGACACTTATGGGGAACACCGGGAGTTTCTTGAATTTGATGTCCATCAACACGCCGAGTTAAAAGCCTATTGTGAAGAAGTAGGAATTACTTATTCTTCCAGCGTTTGGGACACCACAAGTGCCCAAGAAATTGCAGGATTGAACCCAGAATTCATCAAGATTCCGAGTGCTTGTAACAACCATTACGAGATGCTAGGCTGGTTGTGTGAAAATTACAAAGGGGAAATTCACTGTTCTACAGGAATGACGACTAAACAGGAGATGGAAGAACTGGTTCAGTTTTTTGAAAAACACAATCGAGCAAAAGATTTGGTATTGTACAACTGTACTTCTGGTTATCCGGTACCCTTTCCAGACGTGTGTTTGTTAGACATCTCTACCATGATAGAAAAGTATGGCAGTCGCGTAAAAACCATTGGTTTTTCAGGTCATCATTTAGGAATAGCTGTAGATATAGCTGCTTATACATTAGGAGCCAATGTAGTAGAACGCCATTACACACTTGATCGTACCTGGAAAGGAACCGATCACAGCGCCTCTTTAGAGCCAGCTGGAATGAGAAAACTAGCGCGAGATTTAAAAGCAGTTTATCAAGCTTTGGATTATAAGAAGACGGATATTCTACCTATTGAGCAAGTACAACGCGATAAGTTGAAGTACCGAAAATAAATTTTGAGGGCACATATTTTTTAAAGAGGTGGTAGTTCTGTACTGCGCTCAAACGTACAGAAACAATAGCATGCCTCCTCAAGTAAAAGGGAGAACAATTAAAAAACTAAAATGAGTGATCATAAAACCAGCAACCCTAAGGTTTTTATTCTTTTTCCTGATGGAGTAGGATTGCGCAATTTTGCATTTACCCATTTTAAAGAAATAGGAGAACAGCAAGGCTTTGATACCACCTATTGGAACAACACTATTTTTTCTCTCCAAGAAGAATTAGGCTATCCCGAATTAAAGATCGAAAGCACTAAAATACATCCTAAAACTACGGTGCTCAGTCATGCTCGCAAAAGGGTGGAGTTAGCGCTTTCGCGAAAGCGCACGAATGATAAAGTATATACTACTTATAGATTTCCGTTGCGATGGAACAACCTTAAAAACATACTAAAAAGTGCTTTTGTAACATTTCATGAAACTTTTAGTGCTACCCCTCAGGGTTGGCAAAAATTAATGGATCAAATAAATACTGCAGAGCGCTCTACGCTGCGTTATCAAGAATTGAAAGCCCAATTAGAAGAACACCAACCGGCTTTGGTTTTTTGTACGACCCAACGTGCGACACAAGCCATAGCACCTCTTCTTGCGGCACAAGATTTAGGGATCAAGACCGCCTGCTGGATCTACAGTTGGGATAACCTACCCAAAGGAATGAGTACGGTGGAGACCGATTATTATTTTGTTTGGTCTGAGTTGATGAAAGCACAGTTGTTGGAATATTACCCCAAAACAAAATCGGCACAAGTTTTCGTTACCGGAACCCCACAATTTGAGCCTCATTACGATGCTTCTTTATTGCTTTCGCGAAAGCAATTCTCTGAAGCTCAAGGTTTAGACACTAACACCAAGTACATCTGTTTTTCGGGAGATGATCAAACCACTTCGCCATTAGATCAATATTATTTGGAAGACACGGCTATCGCGGTACGCCAACTGCGAGAAGAAGGTCGTGATTTGGCGATTATTTACAGAAAAGTGCCTGTTGACTTTTCTGGAAGATACGATGCTGTTTTAGCGCAGTATAAAGACGTCATCATTTCTATAGATCCTTTGTGGAAGCCTATGGGGGAACAATGGAATCAAGTCATGCCTACCAAAGAAGATTTTGCTTTATTGGTCAATACCTGTTACCACAGCGAACTGGTCGTCAACATTTGTTCCAGTATGGTATTTGATTTTGTGATTCACGACAAGCCTACCATTTATCCTAATTATGAGCAGCCACAGCTTCAAAAAGGAATGCGCGATATAGGACAAAATTACAACTACATACATTTTCGTTCCATGCCAGATGCTGCTAAAAGTGTCACTTGGGCAAAGAGCAAGTCTGAAATTTATGATGGGATCAAAGGCTTATTAGATGGGGAGTTGAATCCAGTTCCTGTGACTAAAGAATGGTATGGAATCGTCAATAAACCGGAGTTCCCTGAAGAGGCTAGTAAGCGTATTTGGGAAGGGATTAATCAAATAACGAACTAATGCACATCGCCTATCTCACACCAGAATATCCGCATAAGAAAATCAGCAATGCTGGCGGAATGGGGACCAGTATAAAAAATTTAGTAGAAGCACTAGCCGCAATCGGTCATCAGATTAGCGTATTGGTATATGGGCAAAAAGAAGATTGTGTTTTTGAGGAGGGTACTATAACTTTTCACCTCATAGCTCAAAAGACATATAAATTAGGTGGTTTTTATTTTTATAGAAAACATATTCAGAATTACATCATGGATCATTCTGAGGGTATAGAAATTATTGAAGCACCTGATTGGACAGGAATCACGGCTTTTATGCATTTTAAAATACCGTTGGTGATACGCTTTCACGGCAGTGACACTTACTTTTGTCATATCGAAAACAGACCTCAAAAATGGAAGAATAGATTTTTTGAAAAACAAGCAATGAGCAAGGCCGTCGCTTTTATAGCACCTACTCATTATGCCGGAGAAGTATCCATGAGGTTATTGGACTTACCTATGCATAAATTGAAGGTGATACACTACGGATTGCAATTAGAGAATTTTCAAAACAACCATCCAGAAGATTTTACAGCCTACAGCTTATTGAATATTGGCACTTTGATAAGGAAAAAAGGAGTATTTCAATTGATAGAAATATTTAATAAATTGGTGGAACTAGAGCCTACAAGCACCTTGGTTTTTATAGGAGCAGACAGTGGAGATGTCCAAACGGGAGCTAGCTCTACCTGGGAGCTTATGAAATCAAAAATGACAGCAAATGCTGAGGCTCGCATTTTTTACCTAGGTAAAGTCCCATATCACGAAGTGCAAAGTGAAATAAAGAAAGCCCATGTATGTGTTTTTCCATCACTTGCAGAAACACTGGGAATGGTCACTATAGAAGCTATGGCATTAAAAAAGGCAGTGGTAAATACCAACATTGGCTGGGCACAAGATTTAATAGAGCATGGGGTTGATGGTTTTATGCATCATCCAGACGATATAAATAGTTATATCAGTACTATTTCTATTCTTTTTAAAGATCAGCTTAAGGTGGAACAAATAGGTCAAGCGGCTAGAGTAAAAATAGAGGCGAGATTTGATATCAATAAAATAGCGCATCAAAATTTAGAGTTGTACAAAAGTATTTCTTCTCAATGATTTCTCTTCTACATCATAAGGGCATAGCGATGACTAGGGGTTATAAAGGTCTGCCAATAGTGGAGGCCATTTATAAATGTGCTCAAGTAAATACTGATGATTATTTATTGGTTCATGAGAAAACAGCAGACATTGATACATTCAAAAATGCTTTACCAGAATTACATCATCAGGCCTATTTCTTTTCTAATTACAATCATACACATGAAGATTTTGGATATGTAGAGGATGGTCCTTTTTTAAATATCAATAAAAAAGTTAGGTATCCCACTTGGCTAAAAGGGACAGCAATCGTTTGCATACATGCAAAGCTTGTAACTATGACGGCTTTTTCACACGCTTCTGAAAAGGACTACCTGTACTGGTTAAATTCCATTGGTAGATTGTCCAGACCTTTAGGTGTTTTAAATTACCAAATTCCTACAGCCATTCAAAATGAAAAGTTTAAAGAAAAAGACCTTTATAGGTTTGTAAAACAGCATTATAAAACGAGGTGGGTTTTCATTTTGCTTCTTTGTCATTTGTGGTATGAGAAACGGTTTCCGATAAGCTCTTTTATTAAAGCGTTTTTTTACAAAAAGAAAGACTTAAAAATTCAGATTCAGGAGTTGCAAAAAATCAGAGAAGTTGATACAACTATAAATTTTGATTACGATGTAGTCATTCCTACTATGGGTAGACCTAGTTATTTGAAAAAGGTATTGGAAGATTTAAACGAGCAAAGGGTTACACCTAATAAGCTCATTGTCGTCGAACAAAATGCGGATGTTAATGCAACAAGTGCATTAGACTTTATGAAAAAAAAGCGATGGAATTTTGAAATTATTCACGAATTTACTTCTGTTACGGGAGCCTGTCGTGCTCGCAACAGAGCAATATCCTTAAGCAATGCCAGCTGGATATTGTTATTTGATGATGACCTGCGTGTTCAAGATAATTTTTCTGATAAAATATTAGGTTTCATTAATGAAGGTAAAGAGAAGTGTATTACCTTTTCTTGTTTGCAAAAAGGGGAAGTTGAAATTGGAACATCTTTTAAGCAATGGGAATCTTTCGGCTCGGGCTGTTCTATCGTTCATAGAGAAATAGTAGAGGGATGTAAATTTGATATGACTCTGGAGCATGGATATGGAGAAGACGTAGATTATGGAATGCAAATACGTCAAGCAGGGTTTGATGTGATTTATGCTCCTCAAATACAATTATTGCATTTAAAAGCACCAGTTGGTGGTTTTAGAAAACCTCATGTGTTTCCATGGCATAATGACCCTATACAACCCAAGCCCTCACCGCAAATTATGTACCATCGTAAGAAGAACTATACCCACAAACAATTGCTGGGTTATAAAATGGTGCAGTTTTTTAAAACCTATGGAGTTTTTGACACGAAACTACCCTGGACGCATTATAAAAAATACAAGCAAGCTTGGGAACAAAGTGAAAAGTGGGGTACTCAATTATGATACAGCTATACACGTATCAGGAATTGTTGATTCCAGGAAATAGAAGAGAAGTTCATCCTTTGTTGTTTGACCTGCATTATTATGAACAGGCTCATTTCTCTGTTTTTGAATGTTATTCTTTAGTAGAAAACCCAGATGAGGCAGCTGCTTTTATCTTTCCGATCAACTATTTTACGATTGCGCAAAAAGGCTATGAAGAACAGTACAAAATGCTTTATCAACTGGCCGTATCAAAGGGAAAAAAGATGCTGGTTTATACAGGCGGTGATTATGGCAAAACCTTTAATGATAGCGTCATCATTACATGGCGCAATGCTGGTTTTAAGACTTCTAATGATAGCAATACCTTTGTTCTTCCTGCCTTTATGAATGATCCTTTAGAAAATGATTTTTTAGAGCTTCAACCTTCAGTTTATCAAGAATTGCCTCAAATTTCTTTTACGGGATTTGCAAACCCAAGTTTTAAAGAACAATTGCGTATTCTTGGAGCAACTTTAAAAGCCAACTTGAATCGCTGGCTTAAAAAGGATAAAAGTGACACACAATCCATTTATAATGCTGCAGGAAAGAGGTTTGCCTATCTCAAAGAGTTAGAGTCAAACCCATCTATCAAAACTGATTTTATATATAGAGATAAGTACCGTGCAGGCGCCATAACTCAGGAACAAAGAGAGACAAGCACTGCGGTGTTTTTTAAAAACTTAAATGATGCTCCGTATACGTTTTGTTTGCGGGGTGCTGGGAATTTTTCGGTACGTTTTTATGAATCGCTCGCCTTAGGAAAAATACCTATACTTATAGACACGGATGTGCAATTACCTTTAGAACAGCTGATCGAATGGGACCAACACATCTGTCGTGTTGCACCACATGAAGATGTAATGGAGAGATTCCTAGAGTTTCATAAATCTCATACGGCAACTTCGTTTGAAGAATTGCAAATTTCTAATCGCAGTCTTTATGAAAATTACTTAGTCAGACATGCCTACTTTTGTAAATTGCACGATTGCTTAAAAGCCCTATTATAATTTGAAGATTTCCCTCATCATTTGCACCTATAGGAGACCAGAACCTTTGTCCAAGTTGCTAGAATCTGTGATGTCACAAACTCAAGTACCCGATGAGGTGCTGATTATTGATGGTTCTGCAGATGAGCAGACAAAAGAAATGCTTGAAAATCTTTATCGTGTATATTTTCAAGGGTCGAGTTCAGATAAAAATCATTCAGAATTTATCATTACTTCAGCTAAATTAGACTATTACAAAGTACCACCAGAACATCGCGGTCTCACAAAGCAACGCAATTACGGTATAGAAAGAGTAAATGATGCCAGTGATATAGTTGCGTTTCTGGATGATGATACCCTTCTTGGTCTAGATTATTTTGAGCAATTAATAGATACCTATACGCAATTTCCAAATGCTATAGGAGTCGGCGGCTACATTACAAACGAGATTTCTTGGGAGCCAGCAGAAACAGAAGTTAAAAACGACCTTAATTATTTCTATTATGATGGTTACCGTCGTAAAGAAAGCAGCCGGTATCAACTAAGGCGAAAATTAAGGTTAGCACAACAAACTCCTCCAGCGATTTTCCCGGCATTTGGACATGGGAGGTCCATCAGTTTTTTGCCGCCGTCAGGTAAAATATATCAAGTAGAACAGTTGATGGGTGGTGTGTCTAGTTTTCCGTTTTCAGTATTAAAAGAACATAAATATTCAGAATATTTTGAAGGATATGGCCTCTATGAAGATGCAGATTTCACATTGCGATTATCGCATATAGGAGATTTATATGTCAATACAGCAGCACAATTAGAACATCATCACGATGCGGCAGGAAGACCTAATAAGTATGCTTATGGTAAAATGGTCGTACGCAATGGCTGGTATGTATGGCGTGTCAAGCATCCCAACCCATCACTTAAAAACAAGTTAAAATGGTATCAAATCACCTTTTTACTTACTGCTATTAGATTTCTCAATATCTTTACTACTCGGGAACGCAAAGAAGCCTTTACTGAGGCAATAGGAAGAAGTGTAGGATTTATCAGTTTACTCTTCCATAAACCTAAATAATGAAGTTTTCTAAAGACATAAAAAGATATGCCGATTATAGTGGTAAATCTGCCATTACCTTACGGCTCCCACAACAAGGCTTGTGGGCCTTATTGCAGTACTGTTTTTACAATTGGGATTACAATTCAAAATCACCTAAAATAATCAAGCTGCCTTTATTATTTGTAGGAGTTTGTCACCAAAAAGGAATGGAAATGATTACAGGAATCACATTACTTTATGCCGCTCAAATAGGAGAATATCTGTTGCATGCGAAGGCAGTTATATCTAAAACCCATATCTGTCCAAATTGAAGGCTTTAAACAAGGGGTGAATTATTTAGAACTTTCTAGTCGTTCTGCCCACAAAGAATTGCCTGATTGTATTACGGATTTGCAAAAAAAACAACAATAAATATATAGAAATGTGTCAGGCAAATTTAGAATGGAGTTCTCCATACATTCACCCTAAAAATTATTTGTCTAGAGTATTAGAAATTGTCCATTCTCATTAAAATTCCAATGAATAACTTCCTAGTCATAACAGATGCTCACTTGATCCAGCAAAACGGCAAAAAAGTTGCCTACGCTCCCTATGTAAGGGAAATGGACTTATGGATGCGTCATGTAGACCAAACTACTTTTATCTGTCCAGACAGGATGGGCAGCAAGCTTTTAGCGCAGCCTTTTTTAAACCAAGATTTCAAACAAATAGGCTTGCGGCGATTGGAATTTCACACGTTATTTTCAGCCGTAATTTCTTTTCTTAGTATCCCCTACCAATTTATAGTTTTGTGTTTTGCTTTTGCGAAAGCAGATCATATACATTTAAGATGCCCTGGAAATCTAGCCTTACTGGCTAGTATGGCACAAATCTTATTCCCTAGCAAAAGGAAAACAGTTAAATATGCCGGCAATTTTGATCCCTGTGCCTCTCAACCAATTGCTTATCGATTACAAAAGAGAATTCTGTCCAATACTTTTCTAACTAAAAATATAAAGGTGTTGGTGTATGGAAACTGGCCCAATCAAACTAAAAATATCCAACCATTCTTTACAGCTTCTTACCACAGGAATCAGATTGAGCCTGTTGCCAATAGGAATTGGAATGGACCTTGTAAAGCAGTTTTCGTAGGAACCATGAGAGCCAATAAAAGACCTTTGGAAGTTTTTGAACTCATAAAAGAATTACGGGCTAACGGATTGGCTATTTCTTTAGATTATTATGGTGATGGTCCTTTGAAAAAAGATATTGAAAATAAAGTAAAGCAAGCTGGGTTAGAAGATCACGTCAGGTTGCACGGTAATGTAGACAACACTAGCCTTATTCAGGCCTATAAAAGGGCACATTTCTCCTTTTTACTTTCAAAAAGTGAGGGCTGGCCTAAAGCCGTCGCTGAGGCCATGTTTTGGGGATGTATACCCGTGGCAAGCAAAGTGAGCTGTGTTCCGTGGATGCTGGGGATAGAAACTTCCAACTTCCAACTTCCAACTTCCAATGCAGATAAAGAAACTTACCCTTTAGGTCTAGGGAAAGGTTTTGATGACACGCAGCGAGGTATCTTGATCAACGATATATTACAAGCAGGAACAGTAGTGAAGGAGTATCTAAAACAGCCAGATCAACTAGAGCACATGTCAAAAGCCGCCGCGGCTTGGTCGCAACAATACACGCTGGATGATTTTGAAAGAGAAATTGCCTTGCTTTTAAAAGAAACAGATCCAATAAAAGCCACCAAAAAATGAAAGTACTTCAAATTATAGACAGTCTGGAAGCTGGCGGCGCAGAACGTATGGCGGTTAATATTGCCAATGTGCTGGCAAAAGAAGGTCACGACTCTCATCTTTGTGTTACCAGAAAAGAAGGTTTGCTTCAACAAGCAATTGCCCCAGAGGTAGCCTATCTTTTTTTAAATAAGAAAGGTAAGTTGGGGCTTTCGGCAGTTTTTAAATTGAATAATTACATTAGAGTGCATCAAATTGAGGTGATTCATGCGCACAGTACGTCTGCATTTATTGCGGTACTCGCATTCCTTTTCTTAAAAAACAAACCTAAATTGATATGGCACGATCATTACGGTAAAGCAAATGAGTTGGTTTATAGACCTTTTACATTATTAAAGATTATATCTGTTTTTTTTGACCAAATAATCAGCGTCAACAAGCGGTTAAAAGTGTGGGCAGAGAAAGAGCTGAAATGTAAAAAAGTGCTGTACTTAGAGAACTTTGCATTGTCAGCTCCGACGGTCCCACTTTTGAGTCCGTTGGGTGGAACAATAGGAAAGCGCATGGTCTGTCTTGCCAACTTAAGGGAACAGAAAGACCATCTCAATTTGCTCCAAGCTTTTGAGAGGCTAGCGCCAGAATATGACGAATGGACCTTACATCTTTGTGGTCAAGATTTTGAGGATGCCTATTTTAAAGAAATACAGCATCAGATACAAAAGCCAGCTTTGGCAAGTCGTGTTTTCCTATTGGGATCAAGACCTGATGTAACAGCTATTCTAAAGACTTGTGATATAGGAGTGCTCTCTTCTAATTCTGAGGGCTTACCTGTAGCTCTTTTAGAATATGGTTTAAATAAACTACCTGTTATCGCTACAGATGTAGGCGCTTGTAAAGAAGTGATTGCAAATACTGGGATCGTAGTTTCAGCAGAAAATCCTCAACTACTTGCAGCAGCTTTAGAAGAACTAATGTCAAATCACGAATTACGAGATCGTTACGCAGCTCAATTTCAGGAACATGTGCTGCAGCATTACGGAAGTGAGCGTTATGTGGAGAAGCTTATGAAGATTTACAACAAATAAATTCGTTTAGATCTTACAGACAATGGTCTGTTGTCCACTAATCGTTCGTCAGTTTTGGAGCTGCATTTTTCTCTACTTCGTCCCAGTATTCATAAGCACGGCGCAGATGAGGTATCACAATCGTCCCACCCACTAATGTAGCTATGGAAAGTGCTTCTACGACTTCTTCTTTAGAAATCCCTTCCTTGTAGCTGGCTTCTAAGTGGTATTTGACACAGTCATCACATCTTAGAACAGTACTGGCCACAAGACCTAGAAGTTCTTTAGTTTTTTTATCAAGTGCTCCTGCCGTAAAGGCATTGGTGTCCAGATTAAAGATGCGTTTGATAATCTTATTATTGTCTTCAAGAATGGCATCGTTCATTTTTTCACGATACGCATTGAATTCTTCTACTTGGTTACTCATACATTTATGGGGTAGCTAATTTTCTTTTTCTTCTTTCCTGTCTATAGAGCACAAATTTAGATATGAAAATGCTCACTTCGTATAAAATTAACACAGGAATGGCAACTATGATCTGGCTGGCAATATCTGGTGGCGTGATGACCGCAGCAACAATCAAAACAATTACTAAAGCAAATTTTCTATTCTTTCTCAATCCAGCTGGTGTGGCGAGACCTATTTTAGTAAGAAAATAAATGATGACAGGCAATTCAAAAAGCAATCCAGAAGCTAGTATAGAGGCTCTAATATAACCTATATAGCTGGACAAGCTGGGTTCTGTAGAAATTTCAGGACTCAAATTATAAGTCATCATAAAATGAACTGATAAAGGAGCAATCACAAAATAACCAAATATGACACCTATAAAAAACAGCAAAGAACAAACGATTATAAACCCACCGCTGTATTTTTTTTCGTCAGACTTTAATCCTGGAGAAATGAATCGCCATATTTGGTGCAATATCCATGGAAAGGCGACGACAAAACCTACTAAAATACAAGTCCAAATATGAGTAGAGAATTCGTCAGACATCTCTTTAGACTGTACTTTAAAATTAAAATCAGGATTGCAAAAATCACTTATGATTCCAAAATTCTTTCCAAAATCGCAAAAGAATTCATAAGTAATAAAGCTTCCTCGTTTAGGACCAAAGATAATGACGTCAAAAATAAAGTCGGTAAAAAAACCTGCAATTAAAGCTCCTATTAAAATACCTATAATAGAACGTATTAATGACCAGCGCAGCTCCTCTACGTGATCCAGAAAAGACATCTTATTAGGGTCTACCTTTTTACGAGCCATAATTATATGATTCCTTCTCTTATTAAATCATGAATGTGTACCACACCAGCATAACCATGATCATCTACTGCGATTAATTGAGAGATGTTGTTCTCTTCCATTAACTCACGAGCTTGAACAGCCATAGAGTAGCCAATAATAGTCTTAGGGTGGGTGCTCATAATATCACTCGCAACTAGGTCATCAATATTTTTACCGCTGGAAAGCATGCGTCTTAAATCACCATCTGTAATAATTCCTATGGCTTGATGATTCTCGGTAACGACCGTCATGCCTAACATGTTTTCTGAGATATTAATAATTACATCTCTTAAGGAAGCAGTCGCAGGTACTTCTGGTTTGTTGTTTTTTTCACTAATATCTTGAACACGCAGGTATAATTTTTTTCCTAAGGCACCACCTGGGTGGTACTTAGCAAAATCCTTGTCCGTAAATCCCTTCAGTTCTAGCAAGCTCACAGCAAGTGCGTCCCCTATAACGAGTTGAACAGTGGTGCTTGTAGTGGGAGCGAGACCATTAGGACAGGCTTCTTCTCTAATAGCAGCATGAAGAACAAAATCAGCTTCCTGACCTAAAAAAGACCCTCTATCACTTGTTATGGCGATCAGTTTATTATTAAAATTTTTGATCAATGGGACGAGCACTTTGATCTCTGGAGTATTTCCACTTTTTGAAATACAGATAACCACATCATTGGTTTGCACAATTCCCAAGTCACCATGAATCGCGTCAGCGGCATGCATGAAAATGGCAGGAGTTCCTGTGGAGTTCATGGTGGCGACTATTTTTTGCGCAATGATGGCACTTTTACCTATTCCAGTGATGATAACTCTACCTTGTGAATGGTGTATGTGTAATACAGCTTTCGCGAAAGCGGAATCAATACCATCTATAAGGTCTGTAATAGCTTGTGCTTCAATGCGAATAGTCCTTCTCGCAACTTCTAAAATTTTATTTTCTTGTTCCAAAAAAGATTACTTTAATTAATAATGTGTGATAAACAAATTATATCGTAAATTGTAACGTACAAAGATAAACAAAACGCAACAGCCGAATGGCAGATACGCAATTAGGATTAGAAGAAAATTTAAAGAAATTTTTTGGATTTGGGCAGTTTAGAGGACTGCAGAAAAAGGTGATTACTTCCTTATTAAATAAAGAAGATTGTTTTGTTATCATGCCCACTGGTGGTGGTAAATCGCTCTGTTATCAGTTACCTGCATTGATGCAAGAAGGAACGGCTATAGTGGTTTCTCCATTGATAGCGCTCATGAAGAATCAAGTAGATGCCATACGTGGCATTTCTGATCATGACGGTGTGGCGCATGTTCTCAACTCCTCTCTGTCGAAGGGAGATATTCAGCAAGTAAAAGATGATATTTCCAGTGGCATGACTAAATTGCTTTATGTCGCTCCAGAATCACTAACCAAAGAAGAGTATGTGGACTTTTTAAAAGGTCAGAAAATATCATTTCTAGCCGTCGATGAAGCACACTGTATTAGTGAATGGGGACATGATTTCCGTCCAGAATACAGGAATTTGCGCAGGATCATAGATCGCATAGGAGCAGCCATTCCCATTATAGGACTTACAGCAACCGCAACGCCTAAGGTGCAAGAAGATATCCTTAAAAACTTACAGATTACTGATGCGACTACCTTTCAAGCATCTTTTAATAGACCCAACCTTTATTATGAGGTGCGTCCTAAAACAGAAACAGTAGATGCAGATATCACTCGCTTTATAAAACAAAACGACGGAAAATCTGGAATTGTTTACTGTCTTTCTCGCAAACGCGTGGAAGCACTGGCTCAGGTTTTACAAGTAAATGGAATTAAAGCCGTTCCTTATCATGCCGGTCTTGACGCAAAAACAAGAGTGTTGCATCAAGATATGTTCTTAATGGAAGATAC
>NZ_JBLIGN010000034.1:0-27069 GCF_047636915.1 Nonlabens sp.
ATAATTGAAAACTTAGATATTAAGAAAAAGGTGTTTCAAGAATTGGAATCTCATGTCTCTGACAGCTGTATTATTGCCTCTAATACTTCCAGCTTGAGCATTGCGAGTATTGCTGCGTCACTCGATAAGCCAGAACGTTGTATAGGAATTCACTTTTTTAATCCAGCGCCGTTGATGAAGTTGGTGGAGGTAATTCCAGCTGTTCAAACCGCTCCAAATGTGACAGAGACTTGTGTTGCTACTATTGAAAAATGGAAAAAAGTAGTCGCTGTAGCAAAGGATACCCCTGGCTTTATTGTGAACCGTGTGGCACGGCCTTTTTACAGTGAATCGCTGCGTATTTATGAAGAAGGAATCGCCAGTTTTGCTACTATAGATCATGCTTTAAAAGGATTAGGTTTTAAAATGGGGCCTTTTGAATTGATGGATTATATAGGGCACGACGTGAATTACGTAGTGACGGAGACTGTTTTTACAGCCTTCTATTTTGACCCGCGTTACAAACCTGCGCTTACCCAAAAACGATTGGTCGAAGCAGGCTGGCTGGGTCGTAAAACAGGCAGGGGTTTTTATGATTATGTAAATGTGGATAGCGAGCAGGCTTTTGCGAAAGCGGAACCCGTAAAATCACCAGAACTCCTTAAAGAGATTCAAGATCGTGTATTGGTAATGCTTATCAATGAAGCTGCAGATGCTTTGTTCTTAAACATCGCAACGGCTGATGGAATAGACAGCGCCATGACCAAAGGTGTGAATTACCCAAAAGGATTACTGGCCTGGGCAAACGAAAAAGGAATAGACTGGTGCGTGAATGGACTGGACGCGTTGTATGATGTATATAGAGAAGATCGCTATAGATGCTCACCAATATTAAGGAAAATGAAGCAAAGTGGATTAGTCTTTGAGTCGCTGAGTCTCTGAGTCTTTGAGTCCCTAAAAGGAAAAATTAAATTAAATATGTTTAAAAGTGAGTATCATTTTAAGTTTGAAGATTTAATTGTTAACAGAAATTGGAAAGATGATCTCAGCTTTAAGGCGAAGTCTTAAAAATAAATAACACATTTACTCACCAACTCACCAACTCACCAACTCACCAACTCACCAACTCACCAACTCACCAGCTCACCAGCTCACCAGCTCACCAGCTCACCAGCTCACCAGCTCACCAACTCACCAATTCCATGACTCAAAAACTAGACGGTAAAAAGATACCGGCAAAAATGCTTTCGTTAGATCCTTACTCTACTTGGTTAGGGATGGAGATTTTATCGGTAGAGATAGGATGTGTAAAACTAGGAATGACTATACGACCAGAAATGCTCAATAGCATGGGAAAAGCACATGGCGGTATTACTTACGCGCTAGCCGATACCGCTTTTGGCTTTTCGTCCAACACACATGGTAAATTTGCCGTTTCTATTGAGACCAGTATCAACCATATTGAAGCACTAGAGGAAGGCGATTACATCACCGCAGAATGCACCCTTGATAAAACCAAAACCAAAGTAGGTTTTAACATCGTTGAGGTAAAAAAAGGTGAAGAGCTGGTGGCGCTTTTTAAAGGAGTTGTTTTTAGGACGAATAAGGATTGGTAAATTAGGCATCAGGCATGTGGTATTAGGTATTAGTTGATAGCTATCCTATCTTTGAACCTATGGAAAGTGAGTATCATTTTAAATTTGAAGATTTATTGGTCTATCAAAAGGCGATGGATTTTGCAGAATTTGTTGATGCGCTAACTAAAGGTTTTCCACCTAGGGAATTATACGCTTTAAGTTCTCAATTTAGAAGAGCTTCAGATTCCATAGGACTGAATATAGCCGAAGACTATCCTGGTAGCGATGCACAGTCTGTAAAACATATTAATCATGCGATTCATAGTTCTAATGAATGTATTTCTGCAAACTAAAAAGCATCCAGGAGAAAATACATATCCTTTGAGCAAAGTGAGAATATTAGAAAAGAAGTAACAACCATTCAAAGAATGTTAACAGGTTACGCAGTAAAATTAGATGAAGATGGAATAAAAAAAGTGATTTTACCACATACCACATACCACATACCTAAACAATGAAAAACACATACATCATCGACGGAGTAAGAACTCCAATAGGAAGCTACAAAGGAACTTTATCGACCATACGGCCAGATGATCTTGCAGCACATGTTATAAAAACCCTAGTAGAAAGAAATCCCAACATACCAAAAGACGCCTATGAAGACGTGATCATGGGTTGTGCCAATCAGGCTGGAGAAGACAACCGCAACGTAGCGCGTATGGCTGGATTGTTAGCAGGATTACCAGTTTCGGTTCCTGGAGAAACAGTGAATAGATTGTGTAGCTCTGGATTGAGTGCTATAGTTCATGCGCACAGAGCCATACAAACAGGAGATGGAGAGGTGTTTATTTCTGGTGGCGTAGAGAACATGACTCGTGGTCCATTAGTTATTGCAAAACCTAGTAGCGCTTTTGGTACCGACTCTAAAATGTACGATTCTAGTTTTGGATGGCGATTTGTCAATCATAAAATGGCCGAAATGTACGGTGTAGACGGTATGGGAAACACCGCTGAAAATCTAGTAGAGAAATATACTATTTCTCGGGAAGATCAAGATGCCTTTGCTGCTTGGTCGCAACAAAAAGCTGCTGCTGCACAAAAATCAGGTCGGCTAGCAAAAGAAATTGTAGCAGTAGAAATCCCACAACGCAAAAAAGATTCCATCATCTTTAAGGATGACGAATTTATACGTCCAGGTACGACCAAAGAAGTTCTTGCAAAATTGCGTCCAGCTTTTAAAAAGGAAGGTGGCTCTGTTACTGCAGGAAACTCAAGTGGGTTAAATGATGGTGCAGCGGCGACTATTATTGCCAGTGAAGATGCCGTTAAGAAATACCACTTAAAGCCTATTGCAAGAGTGGTGAGTAGTGCCGTAGTAGGAGTAGAACCTAGAATCATGGGAATAGGACCTGTTGCAGCTAGTAATAAAGCACTAGAGAAGGCAGGCCTTACTATGGATGATATGGATGTGATTGAACTGAATGAGGCTTTTGCATCTCAAGCATTAGCTTGCACCAGAGCATGGGGACTGGCTGATGATGATCAACGTATCAATCCCAATGGTGGTTCTATTGCTATAGGTCATCCACTAGGTGTTACTGGAACACGTCTTGCTTACAGCGCCGCTTTAGAACTTCAAATCACAGGTAAAAAATACGCATTGATCACCATGTGTGTGGGAGTAGGTCAGGGCTATGCGATGGTAATTGAAAATGTGAATTAGACGGAACTAACTAACACTTGTTAGTTTTTGCCAGTTGTTTTGTATTTTCGTGGAAAGGTTTGGATTCCGCTTTCGCGAAAGCGATAAAAAGACAATTTTTATAAAATAAATTATGATCCTAGAAAGCTACATTAATGGCCAGTGGCAAGCTGGTGAAGAGAAGTCTGCAAGCAACATGTACGACGCAATTACTGGTGAAGTAATAGGTCTTACCAGCACCGAAGGACTGGATATAAAGTCTGCGTTAGAATACGGTCGTAATAACGGAAAAGTCTTGCGAGATATGACCTTCCAGCAACGTGGGAACATGATTAAAAAGCTGGCGCTTTATTTAGAGAAAAGAAAGGCCGCTTTCTATGAAATCAGTTATAGAACTGGAGCAACACGAGCAGACAGTTGGGTAGACATAGAAGGTGGTTTCGGTAATCTATTTGCTAACGCCAGTTTGAGGAAGCTTTTTCCAGACCAGTCTTATGCCGTAGAAGGCGACCCAATAGATTTATCTAAAGGAGGTCGTTTTATGGCGCATCACATTCTTGTGCCTCGCAAAGGGGTCGCTGTGCATATCAACGCCTTCAACTTTCCAGTGTGGGGAATGTTGGAAAAATGTGCTGTAAATTGGATGGCAGGAATGCCAGCTGTAGTGCTGCCAGCGCCTCAAACTGCATTCCTGACAGAAGCTGTGGTGCGGGAGATTATCAAGTCAGGGATATTGCCAGAAGGATCTTTGCAGTTATTGAGTGGTTTAACAACCAGCATTCTCGATACGGTAAATTCGCAAGACGTAGTTACTTTTACAGGTAGTGCGCATACGGGAAGAAAATTAAAAGCACATCCTCGGTTGCTGGAAGAGTCCGTCCCTTTTACTATGGAAGCAGATTCTTTAAACTCGTCAGTTTTAGGGCCAGATGCGGTTCCAGGAACACCAGAATTTGACATATTTGTAAAAGAGGTGCGCAAAGAAATGACTTCTAAAGCGGGTCAGAAATGTACCGCGATAAGAAGAATTTTGGTTCCAGAAAACTTAATGGAAGACGTACAAATAGCATTGGGAAAACAACTTTCGAGAACGGTAATAGGAGATCCATTGTTGAGAGAAACGCGCATGGGCGCATTGATAAATAACAATCAAAAAGAGGCTGTAAAAACTCAAATTGGCAAGATTGCCCAAACTGCTCAAATGGTTTACGGAAACCTCGATGAGGTTGAGATATTAGGGGATCGGGCGCAAAAAGGGGCGTTTATGTCACCTATTTTAATGCGAGAAGATCAACCGTTTAAGAATACTCAGGTACATGAAATTGAGGCTTTTGGCCCGGTAAGTACCTTGATGCCTTACAAAAACCTAGAAGAAGCCATTGAACTGGCCCATATGGGTAAAGGCTCCTTAGTGAGCAGTGTAGTTACTAGTGATAACGCTTTCGCGAAAGCGTATACCATAAACGCCGCATCGTCCCACGGCAGGATTCTAACTTTAAACAGAGAAAGTGCACCGCAATCTACCGGTCATGGTGCTCCATTACCACTATTAGTGCACGGTGGTCCTGGGCGTGCTGGTGGTGGCGAGGAAATGGGAGGTTTGCGAGGGATCAAACACTATATGCAACGCTGTGCGGTGCAAGGAAGTCCGACTTCGTTAACTGAAATCACGGGTGTTTACCAACCTAATGGAGCTTATAAAAAAGCCGAAAAGCATCCGTTTGCTTATCATTACGAAGATATCAAACCTGGAATGAGTCTGGAAACCCATAAAAGAACCCTTACCGATACCGATATACAGAATTTTGCCAATCTTACTTGGGATCATTTTTATGCGCATACAGATATCACGAGTTTAGAAGGAAGTATTTTTAAAAAACGCACCGTTCACGGTTATTTTATCATCAGTGCTGCTGCCGGATTATTTGTGTATCCTAATAAAGGACCCGTTTCTGCAAATTACGGTCTGGAAGACATTCGCTTCTTAAGACCTTTGTATCATAACGATACCGTTTATGTGCGATTGACTTGTAAAGAAAAACGAGAAAGAGACGTAGCTGGTCGTGAGCATCCTTCTGGGATTGTAAAATGGTATGTAGAAGTTTTTGATGCTGAGCCTGTAGATTATGAAAATGATAAGACCGATGAAGAAGCAGAAGCACTCGTTTGTGTAGCAACCATTCTGACTATGGTAGAGAAAAAGCAAACTGTTTTCCCAGAGATTACGGAGAATTATATAGATTCTGCTTTAGCGAAATTAGATACCAACACAAAACCTCAATGGGGAACGATGACTTCACAGCACATGGTAGAACATCTGGAAATGAGTTACCGCATCGCCAGTGGAGAAATCCAAAATTTTGAAGTTGCCACTCCTGAAGAGTTCTTAGAAAAAGTAGCAGCTACTTTGTGGAATTTTGATAAAATGCCGCAAAATCACAAAATGCCTTTGCTAAAAGATGGCGCGCTAGAAGACCTCATTCACGCCGACTTAGAAACGGCCAAAGTAAAAATGCTTGAGGCTAGAACGGAATATTTAGAGTATTTTAAAAAGAACCCAAAAGCCACTCACAAGAACGCTGTTTTTGGCGACTTGAGTAAATACGAGTGGACCTTGTTGGAGAGAAAGCATTTAAGTCATCACTTTGAGCAGTTTGATATTTCCGCATAGGCGGAAATCTTCTAGTATAATCGAAATGATATTTAAAGTGAACTTTCCATAAGTATGAAAACCTAATACGTTTACATGATGTCTAGTAAGAATAATAGAGTTTTATACGTAGGAGCAACCGATAATATTAAAAGAAGAACTTTTGAACATAAAACTAAAACATATGTAAGTTCATTTTCGGCCCGATATAATATTGATTGGTTAGTATATTACGAGGAAATTAATGGAACTTGGGAAGAAGCCCATACCAGAGAGAAACAATTAAAAAAATGGAATCGAGCATGGAAAATGCGATTGATTCAAGAACAAAACGAAGACTGGCTTGATTTAAGTGATGGCTGGGATTTTGATAATTATAAATATTGAGATATGAATACAAAGATTTCCGCCGAGCTCATGCAAGAGGTAAATCCTCATTCATACAGAGACGCGTTAATAAAGAGATAAAACGACAATAACTTAAAGATTTCCGCCTGCGCGGAAAATTAAAACATGACACAAGCCTACGTAAAAAAACAAACAGAAAACGCAATAACAACCATAGAATTCTTCCATCCAGCGCACAACTCGTTGCCTGGAAATATTCTGGCACAACTTGCACAAGCGATTACCGATGCAGGTACTGATGACGCTACAAAAGTGATCATCCTAAAATCTGGTGGAGAACGCACTTTTTGTGCGGGAGCTAGTTTTAAAGAACTCATCGCTATTAACGATGAGAAAACAGGCGAAGTATTCTTCGCAGGTTTTGCAAACGTGATCAATGCGATGCGTAAATGTCCTAAATTTATTATCGGTCGTGTACAAGGAAAGACCGTCGGTGGTGGCGTAGGAGTTGCCAGTGCGACCGACTATTGTTTTGCAACTCAATTTGCAAGCATTAAACTGAGCGAGCTCAACATAGGAATCGGTCCCTTTGTAGTAGGTCCAGCGGTAGAACGCAAACTAGGATTGACTGGAATGAGCCAGATCGCGATCAACGCAAACGAATTCTATTCTTCAGAATGGGCAAAAAACAATGGGTTATTTGCTGAGGTTTATGAATCTACTGAAGAAATGGATGCTGGAATTCAAGCCTTTGCAGAGAATTTATGCACCTATAATCCAGATGCTATGGCAGAGATGAAAAAGATGTTTTGGACCGGCTGTGAAAATTGGGATCAGTTGCTTTTTGAAAGAGCTAAAATTTCCGGGAGATTAGTCTTGAGCGAATTTACTAAGGAAACCTTGAAGAGATTTAAGTAATTATAGGCATGAGGTATGTGGGAAGAGGTTTAAGTTATTCCTTCTTTTAAATAAAGAGAAATGAAAAGTGAATTTCATTTTAAGTTTGAAGATTTACTTGTTTATCAAAAGGCGATGGATTTTGCTGAGGTTGTAGATTCTTTAGTTCGAGAGTTTCCACAACGTGAATTGTATGTGTTAAGTTCCCAGTATAGAAGAGCGGCAGATTCAATCGCATTAAACATTGCAGAAGGCTATCCAGGAAGTGATGCCCAGTTTGTAAAACATATTAATGATGCGATTCATAGTTCCAATGAATGTGTTTCTGCAAACGAAAAAGCGTTCAGGAGAAAATACATATCCTTTGAGCAAATTGAGAATATTAGAGAAGAGGTAACAACCATTCAAAAAATGTTAACAGGTTTACGAAGTAAAATTATATGAAGATGGAATAAAAAATCATTTTACCACATACCACATACCACATACCACGTACCACATACCACATACCACATGATCTACTCTTTCAAATCACATATCCCAGTAATCCACGAATCTAGTTTTGTACATCCACAAGCTACGGTCATAGGTAATGTAATTATAGGTAAGCATTGTTATGTTGGTCCATCAGCTGTTATACGTGGTGATTGGGGCGAAATAATATTGGAAGATGGTGTTAATGTTCAAGAAAACTGTACCATACACATGTTTCCGGGAAAAAGTATCACGCTAAAAGAAGGTGCTCATATAGGTCATGGAGCGATTATTCATGGTGCCAACTTGGGTCGCAATTGTATGATAGGCATGAACAGTGTGATTATGGATGATGCCACTATAGGAGATGAATGCATCGTAGGCGCTATGGCTTTTGTAAAAGCCGCAGCCGTATTTGAACCGCGTTCTCTAATCGTAGGAAATCCTGCTAAAAAAATAAAAGAGGTCTCTGATCAAATGATGGCGTGGAAAACAGCAGGAACTCAACTTTACCAGCAACTTCCAGCTGACTGTAACGAGACCATGAAAGAGGTAGAACCGCTTAGAGAAATCCCTGAAAATCGTCCTGTTCAAGAAGATTTTTATAAAACGTTACAAGAGATGAAGGCAAAATAACCCTTAATAACATTTTCATCGCTTATCCCTGTACAATCCCATCTTCTTTATGTAGTACATCCAATTTTAAGTATCTTTCTTTTTTATTTGATTTTTGAATTTTTTATTGTCTTGATGGTCTTTTACAAAATAAGCGATAGTCATACAGAGCCTGAAAAAACACCAAACGATATATTATTTATCAGATGGCCATAATTAATTATATCTAAAGTTTTAATCCTTCCCTTTCTATAAACCCATTAGCCGGACTCGTATATACTGGATCTGCAACACCACTAAAAAATCCAAAAAAAAACTACAGGTACCCAATTACGACCTGTCCAATTCTTTATGCGTTCTGTCTTTTCAATTTTGTACTGGTTTTACGGGAGCGCTATCTCTTCAGGTGTATTTGCACAACCTAGGTACATCCATATGAGGATAACAAAACGCTAAAAGCAGGAATTAAATATTTTGATTAGTTTGATCAACTAACAAGGAGTATATTTTTCTTATTAGAATTGCTTATGACTTGGTTTCGCTGGTATTCGCTTTTGCAAAAGCTAGGTCAATCACTTACTTTATGTTTCTTAAAAAAATTTAAAATAGCAGGAAATATTTTTTGATGTTGATTTTAAGTACAATTTAGACGTTATTTACGTAAACTTAAAAACCAAAAAAATGAAAAAATTTATTATTCTATTTCTTGCGATCACCGCTACTGTCTTTACAACGAGTTGCTCAGACGATGACGAAGTTGCGCCAGCAAGTATCCAAGGAAATTGGAAATTAACAGCAGAATCTGAGGGTGGTGTAGCCTTATCATTAGATGATTGTGAACTGGAGCAAACGGTATCTTTTGCTGCAGCTACGGGAAGTCTTGTAATTCTTGATGATGATACGCCCCCGTGCACCTATGAACCATTAGCATTTACCTACACGCTTTCTGGTACTAACATAGAATTTAACGTTACTGGTATTTTTAGTTTTACAGCACAAGGGGTAATTGAAGAACTCACTGCTACTAGCTTGCGATTTCGTATTATTTCAGATTCCACAGATGGACCTAGTGAACCTGGAGATATAATTGTTCAAACATATGTAAGACAATAAGTTTAAAAATACACGTCAAATACACTTGATAAAAACGGTACTGGAAACAGTACCGTTTTTTTTGCTCAAAGTCTTGGTTAACTGCCCTTGCTAACGCTTGTTAGTTTTTGTATTTTTATGCCATGGCAAATAAGATGGACTTTATACTTCCTAAAATGGGAGAATCAATTACCGAAGGAACTATACTAAATTGGCTCGTTCAAGAAGGAGAATCTTTTGAGGAAGGAGATATTCTTGTAGAAGTAGGGACTGATAAAGTAGATAATGAAGTGCCAGCTCCAGCCGCTGGAATCATGTCGCAACATTTATGTGCTGCAAATGATGTGGTGCAAATAGGAAGTGTACTGGCCCATTTTGAAGAAGCTGATGGTTTATTAGCCTCAACAAGTACTTCAAATCCTGAAGTCTTAAATAAGTCTAGCGATAAAGATCAGCAGATCGCGCATCAATTGCAGAACAACAATGTCAGTTCGAGTGAGAGTCGAGAACGATTACCGAAGAAAAATGCTGTGTCAACCTCGATATCAAATACGTACGTCAATCAAGACCTTTTTGTAAGTCCATTAATAGATGCTATCGCTCGTGAAAATCACATGTCTTATGAAGAGTTAGCACGTATTCCAGCGACAGGTCATGAAGGTAGATTGCGCAAAAGCGATGTGGTGAGTTATATCAACGAAGGCCGTCCATTCCAATTTGCACAGGCGGTAAGTAATGAACCAGACCCAACAGCTTATCGCATACCCCAATTAAAATTCGATAAAGGAACCGGTACGATTGTAGAAATGGACCGCATGCGCAGGATGATTGCAGACCGTATGGTCTACAGCAAGCATACCAGTCCTCATGTTACCGCTTATGTGGAAGCAGATTTAACTGACTTAGTCCACTGGCGCAATAAAAATAAAGCTTCTTTTCAAGAAAAACACGGCGAGCGATTGACCTTTACGCCATTGTTTGTAGATGCAGTAGCAAGAGCAATAAGGGAGTTTCCAAACATCAATGCAAGTGTAGATGGAAAGAATATAATAATTAAAGAGAATATCAACGTAGGCATGGCAACGGCGCTACCTTCTGGAAACTTAATAGTTCCTGTAGTTAAAAATGCAGATCAGAAAACCCTACCAGAAATCGCAGCTGATGTGAATCGCATGGCAAATTTGGCTAGAGAAAATAAATTAGGTGGAGACGACATTAAAGGCGGAACCTTTACTATATCCAATGTGGGAACTTTTGGGTCCTTAATGGGGACACCCATTATCAACCAACCGGAGGTGGCTATTCTAGCTACAGGAATTATCAAAAAGCGCGCTGAGGTATTGACAAGAGATGGTGTGGATTCTATAGAAATACGCAGCATGATGATGTTATCCTTATCTTTTGACCACAGAGTAGTAGATGGTTTTTTAGGAGGAAGTTTTTTAAAGCAAGTAGCTATGAATCTGGAAGCTGCTCCAAAAGAGGATATTTAAAAGAATTAATTTTCCGCACTTGATGCGGAAACTGTTAGTTTTATCTCCTAGCTGCATACGAGCACAAATAGTAGGTCTATTTACTTTCTAATAAAAAGGATAGCGTTTTATATCTAGGAAGTACAGATGATTTAAAGCATGGAGTAGGTCAGCATAAAGAAGAAAAGTACCAACAAGGTTACAGACTAAATGGCTAGTGTATTTAGAAAATTTTCAATGGATGCAAGATACTCAAGCAAGAGGAAAAAGTTCAAAAAGTGGAAGCTACAATGGAAAATTTATCTCATAGAGAAGGGTAATACTGAGTGGTTGGATCTAGCTGAAAGCTTGTGGGATGTGAAGAATTATGAATGGAGATGGTATAAACAGATTCTGCGTCGAGCGTGGAAAGTCAGCCGCATCGAGTGCGGAAAATATCCCATGTCGAGCGTGTAGAGACAATAAAATAACGCGGAGAATCAAAAAAAACAAACAATTGGAAAAGCCATTATTAGAACAAGCATACAAAAACCTAGTAACCGCCAAATCAATGACGGAAGTCTACGAGGAGAATTTTAAAAAGGTTTCTAAATATGTGCACGCGACCAGTCGCGGTCATGAAGCTATTCAGATAGCTATAGGAATGCAATTGTTACCTCAGGATTATGCCTTTCCTTATTATCGAGATGACGCGATGTTACTTTCCATAGGTATGAAGCCTTATGATTTGATGCTGCAGTTGTTGGCAAAAAAAGAGGATCCATTTTCAGGTGGGCGCACGTATTACTCGCATCCATCTTTAAGAGATGATGATAAACCTAAAATCCCGCATCAATCCAGTGCCACTGGTATGCAGGCCATTCCTGCGACTGGAGTGGCGTTGGGTTTTCACTATAAGGAAAGTTTGAGTGAGGAGCAGCAAGAGGTACTGAAACAAGCTCGTCACGACAGTTCGACTTCAGGTTCAAGTCTCAACGGTTTTGTCGTATGTTCCCTAGGAGATGCATCTGTGACTGAAGGTGAAATTGCTGAGGCTTTTCAAATGGCAGCTTTGAAGCAATTACCTATTTTATATTTAGTACAAGATAACGGTTGGGACATCAGTGCAAATGCCGCAGAAACTCGTGCTCAAAACGCTGCCGAATATGCTGCAGGGTTTCATGGGATAGAAGCTATTTCTATAGATGGAACGGATTTTGAAGAAAGTTACAATACCTTAAATGGGGTGATTGAAAAGATACGTGCAGAGCGCAGGCCATTTTTAGTTCATGCTACAGTGCCTTTATTGAATCACCACACGAGTGGCGTGCGCATGGAGTTTTATCGCGATGATTTGGAAGAGGCGAGAAGCCGCGATCCGCATCCGCGTATGAGACAGTTACTTCTTGATAATGGTTTTAGTGAGCAGGATGTGGATGGTTATGACGCTTTCGCGAAAGCGGAAGTACAACAAGCTTTAAACTTAGCATTACAACAACCAGATCCAGAACCAGCCGACTTATTTACCCACGATTTTGCACCAACACCAATTACAGAAGAAAAAGGAGTGCGATCTCCAGCTGGCGCTGAAAAAGTAGTTATGGTAGATTGTGCCTTATTTGCTATTGAAGAATTGATGAGAAAACACCCAGAATGTTTGTTGTACGGACAGGATGTAGGTGCCAGGTTGGGTGGCGTTTTTAGAGAAGCCGCGACACTGGCACAAAAATTCGGGGACAACAGAGTATTTAATACACCTATTCAGGAAGCATTTATCGTAGGAAGTACGGTAGGAATGAGTGCGGTAGGACTAAAACCGATTGTTGAAGTTCAGTTTGCTGACTATATCTGGCCTGGATTGAACCAGCTATTTACAGAGGTTTCCCGTTCTTGTTATTTAAGTAATGGTAAATGGCCAGTATCCATGATATTGCGAGTTCCTATTGGAGCTTATGGCTCTGGTGGGCCTTACCACTCCAGTTCTATGGAAAGTGTGGTTTCTAATATAAGGGGTTTAAAAATTGTGTATCCATCAAATGGCGCCGACCTTAAAGGATTGATGAAAGCAGCTTATTACGATCCTAATCCAGTGGTGATTTTTGAGCATAAAGGATTGTACTGGTCTAAGGTAAAAGGCACTAAAGGCGCAACAAGTGTTCAGCCTAGTGAGGATTATGTATTGCCTTTGGGAAAAGCATGGGTATTGCAAGAGATTTGGAAAAAAGAGGAAGAAGAAACCTTGTCTATTATCACTTACGGAATGGGTGTGCACTGGGCAATGAATGCCACAGCAGAATTAGGTGTTCAAGATAGAGTGGAAATCGTCGACTTAAGAACATTACATCCACTAGACTATAAAACGGTTTTTGCGAGTGTGAAGAAATGCGGAAAATGTCTCGTAGTTACGGAAGAGCCTAGTGATAATAGTTTTTCTCGTGGCTTGCAAGGTCGCATTCAAGAAGAATGTTTTAAATACATAGATGCACCAGTAATGGTTATAGGTTCTGAAAACATGCCAGCGATTCCATTAAACTCTGTTCTTGAAGAAACGATGATTCCTAGTACAGAGAAAGTAAAGGTGAAGATTGAGGAGCTCTTAAGTTACTAGTAGTTTAAGTATTCATAAGGGATTCATCCATTATCTGACGTACCTTGTTTAAGGCAGCTATTATTTGTTCTATAAAGATGGATTCCGTTGTATTTTCTTTATGGTTTTAACGATCAACCTTGAGTATTTTTTCAAATGTACGCTACTTCTGATCTAGGATGATATCTAATTATTGAAGAAAATAAAACAGGTGTTTTTCTTTAAACGGAATAGAGATAGACAAAGACCTGAAGGACCTTAATAGCTCAGATACGACAAAATTTAAAAATGGATTGGGGCACGATCTGGAACTTACAGATTACCTTTATACGAAGCGTTTAAAAACTATTCAGAAAGGTTTACGAGTGAAACCTGTAGAGAATTATTAGTAGATTACAGCCATGGATTTGATCATAACGAGGGAAGTTATACAAAGAATTTATATTTATTCTACTTTTCAAAAACGTCTCAATGGATTGGTATGGCTTTCAGTTATGATTTTAGACCGTATTGTTTATATGAATTAAGGAGTTAAGGAATTAAGAAATAAATAAATAGGATGAAAATACAAATAGAAAGAAAAAATAACGATTACTTGCTAGAAGCCAAAGGCTCATCTGGTAACACAATAATGATAGACCACAGCGGTATGGAAACTGTTCAAGGAGTCAGTCCTATGGAGTTGTTGTTAATGGGTGTGGGCTCTTGCAGTGCGATAGATATGATATCCATTCTTAAAAAACAACGCCAGGAAATTACCAGTTATAAAGTAGCAGTAGAAGGAGAACGTTATCTATTAGACGACTCCAGGCCTTTTAAATCTATGCATGTAAAAGTGATGCTAAAAGGAGATATACATCCAGAAAAAGCTCAAAAAGCAGCCGATTTAAGCTTTGAAAAGTATTGTTCCGTTTCTAAGACTTTTGATAAACAAGTGAATATAAGTTGGGAAGTAATTGTAGATTAATTCTAGGCTTAAATTCTTATTACAGTGCTTTTACTTTAGGTAATTTATAACAGTAAACTACTAAAAAAAATCCCATTTCATTAAATTGAAATGGGATTTTGATGTTATCATTTAAGTTGGATTACTTTTTAGGCATTGGTGGAAATTGCCTTAGAATTTCTTTTACGATTTCATTAGTACGTTCTACTTTCTTCTCAGGGGTAGATCTGAGCGTTGCTTTTCCAACTCCCTGCCAGATCAGTTCTTTTTTCTTAGCGTCTATTAAATCTATGTAAAGAATACCTTCTGTAGTTCGAATAACATTGTTTCCCATGTTATTCCTCCAGAAACCGCCACCCCAGCCCCAGCCAAAGCCCATACCCCAGTTATTGTTGTACACGTCAACACGTTCTTTGGAATCGGTAAAAATGCTCACTAGTACATCAGGATTTTGAGATTTTACAAATCCTTTTGCCGTCATTTCTGTGTCGATAGCCCTTAAAATTCTTTTCTTGTCTAGCTCTGATATTTGTGCTTCGTCTATTCCTTTTTTGAAATAAGCATAGGTTTTGTAATTGTTAAAATCAGTTCCTAATGCGTAGTCTTGGGACACACGAACGGTTTTACAGCTTACCAATAGAGTGATCACTGCGAGAAGTGTAATTATTTTTTTCATAATTTTTGTTTTTATGCTGAGGGCCGTGGAAGTGCATTTTAACTATAAATTCAAGACGTTTAAATATTATCAATCAAATCATTACTAACCTCGTTAGGAATCGTGACTTTTAAAGAAGGATTTGCCTCCATGGCTCTTTTAATAGCAAAAGTCGCATTTTCATTTCGAGCCCAATTTCTTCGAGCGATACCATTATTCACATCCCAAAACAGCATGGATTCCAATTTGTTCTCCGACTCTTTACTACCATCAATAACCATTCCAAAACCACCATTTATCACCTCACCCCAGCCTACGCCGCCACCGTTGTGAATAGAAACCCAAGTCGCTCCTCTAAAACTGTCGCCTATGACGTTTTGTATGGCCATGTCTGCAGTGAAACGAGAGCCATCATAGATGTTAGAAGTTTCTCTATAAGGAGAATCAGTACCAGATACATCGTGGTGATCACGTCCTAAAACAATTGTTCCGATCTCTCCGGCAGCTATGGCTTTATTAAATGCTTTTGCAATTTCTATTCTTCCTAATGAATCTGCATAGAGAATCCTTGCTTGAGAGCCTACTACTAATTTATTTTCTTGCGCTCCTTTGATCCATTTGATATTATCCTGCATCTGTTGTTGTATGCGTTCTGGAGCATTCTTTGATAAACGCTCTAGTACATTAGTCGCGATTTGATCTGTCTTCTTAAGATCTTCTGGGTCATTTGAGGCACAAACCCATCTAAATGGTCCAAAACCATAATCAAAACACATAGGCCCCATAATATCCTGCACATAAGAAGAATAACGAAATTCTTTATCTACGCCAGCAATATCTGCGTCGGCACGGCTGGATTCAAGTAAGAATGCATTGCCATAGTCAAAGAAATAAGTGCCTTTTTCAGTGTGCTTATTGATCGCTTCTACATGACGTCTCAATGATTTTTGAACTTCAATTTTAAATTGGTCAGGCTCCTTACTCATCATTTCGTTAGAAGCTTCAAATGAAAGGTCTACGGGATAATATCCACCCGCCCAAGGATTGTGCAAACTGGTCTGGTCGCTACCTATGGAAACATGAATACTTGCCTCATATAGCGCTTCCCAAACATGGACTATATTTCCTTCAAAAGCGATGGAAACAGTTTCTTTATTTTCTTGCGCTTGTCCTACTCTTGTGATTAAGTCTGCTGTGTTTTTTACCACAACATCTACCCAGCCTTGTGAGTGTCTGGTGTGAACGGCTTTAGAATTCATCTCTGCACAAATGGTAATACAACCGGCTATGTTGCCAGCTTTGGGTTGCGCACCACTCATACCGCCTAATCCAGAAGTTACAAATATATTCCCTGTAGGAGATTCTTTGATCTTTCTAAAAGCATTGAGAACTGTAATCGTTGTCCCGTGGACAATTCCTTGTGGTCCGATATACATATAAGAACCGGCGGTCATCTGTCCGTATTGAGTAACACCTAAGGCATTGTGTTTTTCCCAATCATCTGGCTGTGAATAGTTGGGGATCATCATGCCGTTAGTTACTACGCATCGAGGCGCTAGTTTATGAGAAGGGAATAATCCCATAGGATGACCAGAATACATGACCAGCGTTTGCTCATCGGTCATCTCGCTTAAATACTTCATGGTAAGCAGGTACTGCGCCCAATTCGAAAAAACACCACCGTTACCACCATACGTAATCAATTCGTGCGGGTGCTGCGCTACGGCGTGATCCAGATTGTTTTGGATCATGAGCATCATTCCAGCGGCTTGCTGAGACTGCGCTGGATAATCTGAAATATTCCTCGCTTTGATCTCATAGTCTGGCATAAACCGGTACATATAAATACGGCCGTAAGTGTCCAGCTCCTCTTTGAATTCTGGTAAAAGAACCGCATGGTGTTTTGGATCAAAATACCGAAGTGCATTTCGTAAAGCTAGCTTTTCTTCCTCCGGATTTAGAATCTTTTTACGTTTTGGCGCATGATTCACAGCTATATCATACTGATGTGCTGGTGGTAGCGTTTCTGGGATTCCTAGTTGTATGCTTTCGCGAAAGTGTGCTAAGGAGTTATCTGGACTCATAAGTTTTAGTTTTGGCTGTTTTTTTTCTTATCATATCCATACGGGCAGTGGCGGCAACCGCTTTCACAACAATAACCTCTTTTAAGATGGTATTGCTCTGTAAAACAGCGGTATCCTTCTGGCGTCAAGTAATAATCACCTTCCTCTACGGGAATAATCTTTTTCATCGTCTAAAAATACGATAGTATAAACACATACGCAGCTTGATTAGAATTGTTTTAAGAATGATCTCGTAGCGCACATTTTTGATTGTCGATAGCCTCTATCACGCGCGTTTTGTTTAATGGCGCTTTTGCAATGCGCGTTATGATGGTAGAATATAGTTCTGGTAGCATTGCAAATGCCTAATAAAAACGACACGTATTGCAAATACATGAAACGTAATCGTCTTCCGATAAAAACACCTATTTAATCCATAACTTTGTCATATGATCTTTCTAAAAACTAACTTTCTCAAAAACTACAAAGACGTGACGCTACCGCCTTTCTTGTTTGTTAAGAATAGGGAACATGCAAATCATACTGCTCTTATAAATCAGGAAACTATTCATGCTGCACAGCAAAAGGAATGCTTTCTTATTTTATTCTATATCTGGAATGGAATCCATTGCTTGATCCAGCTTTTAAAGGTTGAAAATCACCTTTTAGCCTATAGAAATATCGTCTTTGAAAGAGAAGCTTACTTCCATGAAAGTCATTTAGAATATTTGAAAAATAGAAAGCAATTTTCATTTTTAAAGATGTACCGTAAAAAGCACGCACATGGAGTCACTTTTTAAACCACAAAATTCCATCATTCAAAGGTTCAAATCTTATAATGGTTTAGAAATAGAGATCGATATAAGGCGAGAAGATTTGCTTCATGCAGCTGTCTCCGGTAATAAGTTGCGCAAACTTAAATACAATCTGCTGGAAGCCCAGAAACTAAACCTCCATACCATTCTTACTTACGGTGGTGCTTTTTCTAATCATATTGCGGCTACTGCGGCGGCAGGAAATGTTTTGGGTTTAAAAACTATAGGCATCATACGCGGTCAAGAACTAGGTGACGATTTTGTAAAAACTCTTTCTAATAATGCCACTTTAGAGCTCGCTCATAAAAACGGTATGCAGTTTCATTTTGTTTCGAGAGAGGCTTATCGAGAGAAGGATTCTACCGCTTTTCAAGAAGAATTAAAATTGAAATTTGGCTTGTTTTATAACATACCAGAAGGTGGGACTAATCTCCTTGCTGTGAAAGGAACAGAAGAAATTCTAACAGAAGGCGATACAACTAACTACGACATTGTTTGTGTGGCAGCTGGAACTGGCGGCACTGCTGCTGGAATAATTAATAGTACTGCACCGCAACAAAAAGTGATTGTTTTCTCTGCTTTAAAAGGGGGTTTTATGCGAGCAGATATTGAAAAATATACTTGGAGGAGTGATTTTGAGGTGGTGGATGAAACAGCTTTTGGCGGTTATGCAAAGTCTGATGATCGATTAATAGATTACATGAATACGCGCTTTCGCGAAAGCGTAACTATAAAAAATCCACGCGGAATTCCATTAGAACCTATTTATACAGCAAAAATGATGTATGGCATAGAACAAATGGTTGAAAGAGCCGTTATCAAAGGTAAAACTCGTATTTTAGCTGTGCATACTGGTGGTTTACAATCGATCGCTGGTTATAATAAAATGCTGTCCAAAAAACGACGTATCAAGCTTAGTTATGAAAATCAATTTTAGACTCCTTTGTTCATTATTATTTGCAGGAATGTTCTTGGTCTCTTGTGGCTCTAAAAAGAATATTATCACATCTAAAAGAAAATCCAAACAAAAAACCACACAGAATGCAGCAGTAATTTCTAAGGAAGTTGTTAAAGCAACGACTACATCAACCCCACGTGGTGGTAATAAAGTGGTGAATTATATCGACGACTTTAAAGATATTGCGGTTCAGGAAATGAAGTTATATAAGATTCCAGCAAGTATTACTCTGGCTCAAGGGATTTTAGAAAGTGGTTCTGGTAGTGGAAGGTTGGCTTTGGAAGCAAATAACCATTTCGGTATCAAATGCCATACAGGATGGACTGGCGGTCGTATTTATCATGACGATGATGAGGAGCAAGAATGCTTTCGTACGTATAATAACGCAAGCTATAGCTATCGAGATCATTCGTTATTTCTAAAAGATCGCAAACGCTATGCAGGACTTTTTGAATTAGACGAAGACGATTATAAAGGTTGGGCAGTGGGATTGAGAACAGCAGGATATGCGACAGATAAAAAATATCCGCAAAAATTGATCAGCCTTATTGAGCGTTATGAGCTTTACAGGTATGATCACATGGCTTTAGGAAAAAGTGTGGATATGAAGCCTAGAGAGAGTCAAAAAAATAAACTTTCTGGTCTTGAAGAACAATATGTGGTTGTAAAGGGAGACACCTTATACAGCATTTCAAAAAAACATCGTACAACGGTAGAGCAACTTAGTAAACTCAACCGACTTAAATCAAACGAATTAAGTATAGGTCAATTGCTTATCCTTAAATAATTAATTTCTTTTCATGTCATTTACGTATCAAAGAAGCAGTGCTCTTTTTCAAGAGGCAAAAAAATATATACCTGGCGGTGTCAATTCTCCAGTAAGAGCATTTAATGCAGTAGGTGGCGATCCTGTTTTTATAGAGCGTGCAAAAGGTGCATACCTACAAACAGAGGACGGACATCAAATCATAGATTATATCGCCTCATGGGGTCCTATGATTTTAGGTCATGCTTTTGAACCTGTGGTAGAAGCGGTTATCAATGCAACTAGAAAAGGCACTTCTTATGGAATGCCTACTGCTATAGAAACTGAGATTGCAAAACTTGCCATTTCTATGGTTCCTAATGTGGATCAAATTAGAATGGTAAACTCTGGTACTGAGGCCTGTATGAGTGCTGTGCGATTAGCTCGTGGTTATACAGGGCGCGATAAAATCATCAAATTTGCAGGTTGTTATCACGGTCATAGTGATTCTTTTTTGATCCAAGCAGGAAGTGGTGCGGTAACCTTCGGTAGTCCTAATAGTCCTGGAGTTACTCAAGGAACTGCAAAAGATACGTTACTGGCACAATACAATAACCTGGATCAAGTAGCCGATATATTTAAGAAAAACCAAGGCGAGATTGCCTGTGTGATTATAGAGCCTATTGCAGGGAATATGGGTTGTATAGTTCCCCAAGATGGTTTCCTAGAAGGAATAAGAGCTTTGTGTGATGCATATGGAGCTTTGTTTGTTTTTGATGAGGTCATGACTGGTTTTAGACTGGCTCGAGGTGGTGCACAAGAAACCACGCGTGTACAGGCAGATATCGTTACTTACGGTAAAGTAATAGGTGGCGGCTTGCCGGTAGGTGCTTTTGCAGCACGCCAAGAAATCATGAATCATCTAGCACCGCTAGGACCAGTCTATCAAGCGGGAACTTTAAGCGGTAATCCTCTGGCGATGAGTGCTGGCCTAGCGATGTTGACTCATTTAAATACGCATCCAGAGGTCTATGATAGCCTCGCTACAAAAACAAAATACCTACATAAAGGAATAGATAGTGTGCTTTCTGAAAAAGGCCTGGATTACAAAATCAACCGCTATGGATCGATGATGTCGGTTCATTTTACAGATCAAGAAGTGGTCGATTTTGCTAGTGCAGCCACTGGAAATAACGATTGGTTTAAGAAATTTTTTCACGGCCTGCTGGAACGCGGAATTTATTTACCACCTAGCGCTTTTGAATCCTATTTTTTAAACGATGCATTGAGCTATGCAGATCTTGATAAGACAATTGAAGCGAGTAGGGAAGTGGTGGCGCAGTGGTAGTATTTTTGTTTAGTTTTTGCGAAAGAGGAATACATACCAGCATTGCTCTATAACTAGAGTTTATCGTGTGTAGAGGTTACTAACCGATCTTAAGAGCTATTTCAGGCGGTCGATAAAACGCTAACAGGCGCAAAAAAGCGGAACTGTTTTAAGTATGGCTTTTTTATTTTACGATCAACAATATTTTATTATTTAGAGTTCCCCTTTCTTTAGAGTAAGTTGAATGTTTATTTCCTTAATAAGTTTTCTCTAAGGTCTTGATAATTATTCGTCATGCCATTCTGACTCGCTTAATAATTTATAACTTCTTTCTATCTTTGATCGAAACCTTCCACAAGCTCTTCTTTGATGTTTTTTATTTCCCCTAATGTCAGCATGTTTGATTGTATCAAACATTGTAAGTTTAAAAGAAGCTGCGATCTTAGTATCGAGTTTTGCCTTAAAATTTTGAAATCTTACTGTCGTTTGTTACTTAATTATTTGTTGCGAGTTGCTTAGTTCTTAAAATGCAAAAGGTAAAGAGCTTCCAAGCATAGCGATCATAAAAAGTAATTTATTCCTGTTAATTAAATGATCGAATTTTAAATAAGGTATGATCAAAAGGAATAATTGAAAAGCTGGATTCAACTAAGAAGCCAGCCTTGATAACGCTTAAGTTAATTACTTAAAGCAGTTCATTTGCACCATTAATTGTTGCGATCTCCTCTTGCCCCTCTTCTTTGTTTGACACCTTTCCTTTTATCTTTGGTTTTTCTCGTTATCATTTTCTCCCATTTGATGTATTGATCTGCATTTAAAATGCTTTTCATTTCACGTTTCCTAGTGATTTTATTTTCTAGCATTTGTTCTAGAGCATTAAATCTCTGAACATTTGTAAGTTCTGAACGATCTTCTTTAGTCATTTTATCAGCCAGGCGTTCTTTGGTATGGGCCATTAATAATTTTTCTACTTGTGCTTGTTGCTTTGCATCCAGATCTAAAGCGAGAGTCATTTTTTTAGATTGAATCGATACCATTTGTTCTGGATTGCGATCTCTTTTAGCCTCTTGCGCATTGGAAATTCCTGCGGTTAGGATGGTTATTAAAAACAAGGTCTTTTTCATGAGTGTGTTCTTTTATGTTACCCTTCTATGACTGTGTATTTTGAATAAGGTTTCATTTATAAGAAGGAAAAAGTAAGGGTTGTATCTTGAAGTATATTTGGAACACTTAGATTATTTGCATGATCACTTCTCTATATTCCCTAGATCTCCTTTATATTTGGTTGAATAATGTTCTTTGAATACTTAGCTTTACAAGGAGCGCTCCACATTAATACATCACATGAAATACATCATTATACTGCTAGCATTACTGCTTTCTACACTAACTTTTGCAAATTCTGGTACAATTGAAATCTCCGGATTTATTAAGAATTCAACTTTTGATACGGTAAGTATTAAATCTATATCTAATGCAACTATTGAATCGGCTGAGGTAGATCCTAAAGGGAATTTTAATTTAAAACTGTCTCTCGAAAAAGGTTTTTATTTGTTGAAGTATGGTCGTGAATCTGTCTATATATATGTATACCCTAACGACAAGTTGGAAATATCATTTGACGCCAAAATTTTTAATAAGACGTTATATTTTTCTGGTGACGGCGCTCAAAGGAATAATTATTTGGTTCATAAAGCGCAATTAATGGAAAAAATGACTGAAGATATAAATTCATTTTATGACGTTTCTGAAACTAAATATTTGGAAAACCTTTTAGGCGTTAAGGAAAGACTGCAAAAGGAATTAAAGCAAATTGATGTAGAACCCTATTTTATGGAAGACGAGGAGAAATCCCTTCAATATAATTATTTATTAAGCATTCAAAACTTTAAAACGAGCTATACCTATTATCTAGGTAAAGAGATTGAACTTTCAAATAACTTTTATTCTGAGCTTAAAGGTGTTGATCTAAGAAATATGCAGGATTATAAATGGCAGCCCTACTATTATTATCTGGTCAACTCTATTTGGTCTAAAAGAATAAATAAAGAAGTAGGTTTTAAGAATATGAGCACAAAACTTTTAGAAATTAAGGAGGAAGAAGTGATCAATTCTGTCTTTAATGGTTTCTATTCCCAGATTACTAGAGATAAAGCCAAAGCTAAAGATTATTTTAAACTGATTAAGAAATATTCTACGAGTAAAGAGTATATCGCAGCTGCTAAAAAACAAATGGAATCATTGTTTTTGATTAGTAAAGGTGATGTATCACCTTCTTTTACTTATAAGGATATTAAGAAAAAAGAGGTGTCACTCTCAGATTTTAAGGGAAAACTCATCTATATGGATGTATGGGCAACGTGGTGTGCTCCTTGTAAAAAGCAAATTCCATATTTACAAAAGCTAGAAGAGTATTTTGATGGTCAAGATATCGTATTTATCAGTATTTCTGTAGATAAAATTAAAGCTTATGAAAATTGGGAAAACATGGTAAGGGAACAAGAATTAGGAGGTATTCAATTGTTTGCAGATAATTCTTTTGATAGTCCATTCATGAAAGCCTACGGTATCAATTCTATACCAAGGTTTATAATCGTAGATAAAGACGGAAACGTTTATGACGATAAAGCCCCTAGTCCTTCTTTTGAGAAAACAAAGGTTTTATTAGAACAACTATTGAAATAGATTTTTATAAGTAGGTAGTAGCTTAAAAATATAAATCCCTTAACCGTTAGTTAAGGGATTTATAGGTACAAAAAAGTTTTATTTAAACCACTTCTACAAAAAGGCCATCATCTGTTTTATCCACCTTAGCCACTTTTTTAGCAGTAAGTCCTTTGATGGATTTATCCCATTTTTTACCGCTCAAGCCAGTTAGATCTTTTAAGGCAGTTAGCTCTATTTTGCCAGACTTAGTAAGCAAGTCAAAAACCTGTTGTTCGTCTTCATTTAGCGCAATTGTATTTGTGTTTTCTGGCTTCATCTGTGGGAAGAAAAGCACTTCTTGTATCGAAGGGTTGTTAGTTAAATACATGATCAATCGGTCCATTCCTATTCCCAGTCCAGAAGTAGGTGGCATTCCATATTCCAATGCACGCAAGAAATCTTGATCTATAAACATAGCCTCGTCGTCACCGCGGTCTGCTAGAGCAACTTGTGCTTCAAAGCGCTCTCTTTGGTCTATAGGATCATTCAATTCTGAATAGGCATTTGCGATTTCTTTACCACAAACCATCAATTCAAAACGCTCTGTTAACTCTGGATTATCTCGGTGTTGTTTGCAAAGCGGTGACATTTCTTTAGGATAATCTGTAATAAACGTTGGCTGGATGTACTGACCTTCACATTTTGCTCCAAAGATCTCGTCGATTAACTTTCCTTTTCCCATTGTGGCGTTGACTTCTATTCCTTCTGCTTTAGCGAAAGCGTACAACTCCTCTTCACTTTTGCTATCGATATCAAATCCAGTGAAATCAATAATGGACTGGCGCATAGTTATTCTAGGATACGGTGCTTTCCACTCAATTTTATGTTCTCCAAACTGACTGCTGGTTTCTCCGTTTACACTTACCGCGCAACTCTCAAGAAGCTCCTCGGTGAAGTCCATCATCCAGTTGTAGTCTTTATAAGCTACATAGATTTCCATAGCTGTAAACTCTGGATTGTGCGTGCGATCCATTCCTTCATTACGGAAGTTTTTACTGAATTCATAAACTCCATCAAAGCCACCTACAATAAGTCTTTTTAAATACAGCTCGTTTGCAATACGCATATAAAGCGGTATGTCTAGTGAGTTGTGGTGCGTCATAAAAGGACGTGCCGAAGCTCCACCTGGAATAGGTTGCAGGATAGGAGTTTCTACTTCAAAATATTCACGCTCATTAAAAAATGAACGCATCGCATTAAAAAGTTTGGTTCTTTTAATAAATACTTCCTTCACATGTGGGTTCACTACTAGGTCTGCATAACGCTGTCTGTAACGCATTTCTGGGTCAATAAACTTGTCGTATGTATTACCGTCAGCATCTGTTTTAGGAAGTGGTAATGGCTTTAAAGATTTGCTTAATAAAGTATACTCTTTAATGTTCACCGTTATTTCACCTACTTGGGTCTTAAAAAGCTCTCCTTTTATTCCTATAAAATCACCCAGGTCCAATAACTTTTTAAACACATCATTATACATGGATTTATCATCTCCTGGACAAATCTCGTCACGGTTAAAATAAACCTGAATGCGGCCATCAGCATCTTGAATTTCTCCAAAAGAGGCTTTTCCTTGTATTTTTTTACGCATCAAACGCCCAGCGATAACCACCTGTTTTCTTTCTTGGAAATCGGCTTTAATCTTCTTAGATGTAGAATCTACTGGATAAAGTGCTGCTGGATAAGGATCAATTCCCATCTCACGCAGCTTGCCTAGTTTTTCACGGCGTACGATTTCTTGTTCAGAAAGTTGCATATTGTTTGTTTGAATTAAGCTCGCAAAGGTAAGTTGCTATTATGGTGTAACAAAATAGTTTTTTCAGGGTCTTAGTTCTATAGGAATGTGCTCTTAGGTATGAAGTAGGAGTTAAAAAGCTTTGAAGAATAGCTTTAATGATAGTTAATGTCAACAACGGTAATAAACTCGACGTCCTAAAACAGGGCCACATCTCTAATTCTTAAAACCTTTTTTATGAGCTTCTGGCGTGTTATTCTGGCCATTATTTTTCCACCACTAGCCGTCATAGGCAAAGGTTGTGGTTCTATTATTATTGTTTTTATACTCACATTATTGGGTTGGATTCCTGGTGTAATAGCGGCGTTGATAATTTTGAATAATCCAGATAGGTAAATCCTATACATTCTTTAAGGTAAATGGTCTTCTTACTTTTACCTTTGCCTTATGAACAAGAAAGTAAATTTTCAAGATCTAGGTCGCAAAGATTACAAAGAAACTTGGGAGTACCAAGAGCAGCTCTTTAAGCGCATACTGGATACTAAAATCAAGAATAGGAGAGAAGATGCGGGTCTTGAAACTGCAAACCACTTGCTTTTTGTGGAGCACGATCATGTGTATACCTTAGGTAAAAATGGTGCTCTTGAAAATTTATTGGCTAACGAGGGTTTGTTGGAAAAAATAGGAGCTACTTTTTATAAGATCAATCGCGGTGGTGACATTACCTATCACGGCCCTGGACAGATTACTGGCTATCCTATTCTAGATCTCGATAATTTCTTTACCGATATTCATAAATACCTCCGTTTTTTAGAAGATATTTTTATTAAAATTCTAGCTGATTACGGTCTTAAAGGAGAGCGCAGTGCTGGAGAAACTGGTGTTTGGCTGGATGTGGGAACGCCTTTTGCTCGCAAGATTTGTGCCTTGGGTGTCCGGGCAAGTCGTTGGGTCACCATGCATGGTTTTGCCTTTAACGTAAATACGAATCTGGGGTATTTCGATCATATTATTCCCTGTGGTATTGATGATAAAGCCGTGACTTCGCTTGCTGTCGAGCTTAAAAGAGAAATAGATCTGGAGGAGGTAAAAGATAAAATCAAGAAATACTTTGAAGAGCTTTTTGAGGCAGAGCTGGTTTAAGAGAACACTATCACTACTGTTTCCGCTTTCGCGAAAGCGGAACATCCATCAAAATATTTGTAAAAGATAACGCTACAATTAGCTTATTATGGGCTGTCCAACCCTTATTTAGAATCATTCTATATTTTTTACCAATGGTTTTTATGGAAGCTATAAGAAATAACAATAGATTAAAAAGCCTCTTATATTTATTTAATCTAAATAAGGATATATATTTGCATTCGAAAATAGAAATTATTTATATTAAGTCTAAATAAACAGAAATGAAACTTACAAAAATATCTTTTTTAGTCCTGACTGCGGTTTTTGCAGCAACATTCACCTCATGTGATAATGATGATGAAGCTTCCATTACAAATAATGTAATAGCACCTGCGACTTACTCTTTTGAGAGAAACTCAGAAAGTTCTGTTGCTTATTCTGGTCAGACGACTCGTATTAAAATGGCTGATGAATTAGCTGCCGCTCTTTTAGATTATTCATTAGATGAGGTTTCTATTGATGCCATGTTTGCTCATGTTGAAGGAGCAAATAATTTTTCTGATGCTTTTTTAAATGCATCTGATAAAAGTGTTCGCAGTAAAGTAGCTGCCAGTACCGATTT
>NZ_JBLIGN010000035.1:0-26991 GCF_047636915.1 Nonlabens sp.
ACAAAGACTAGTTCGTTAGAATATTAGGTATACGAGCGATGCTGTAAATGTAATTTATGAATTACTAAGACTTAAAACAAACTCTCGAAAACCTTAAGGCTTACAAAAATGAACGAGTAGAATTAGGCCAAGCAAGGGTTCCATTTAAACTATTCCCAGAACTAATTGGGTACTGCACACTAGAAAATAGTGTTTCTCCTCAGGCCTGTTGAAATCTTGAGCCATCCTTTTTACTGCATGAAAAAGCCTGATTACGCCTTTTAATAAAGACTTGAAAATTGTATAAATTAGAACTCCATTCTTCTGAGCTGCGTTCCATGTGTAAAATAGGGAGCGTAATGACTAGAAAATATTGCAAAAAGAAAGCACCTGTTATTCAAGTACTATTAGTCAAACCTATTCGTGCGCCATTCGTAGATACGTATTTTCATGATCTAATAAAAACTCAAAAGACTGCAAACAAGATCTATTCGATTTATAAGCGTTTTGAATTTGGAAAAGAATATAAGTAGATCTGCCTAGAATTAGTTCCTGTAGGTCAACAAAAAAATCAAGAAGGTTAGGCAACGATTTCACATCCAGCGTTCATAGCATCTCAGTAAAACCAGAGGCCTGATTCAAGCCAACTCAAGTACTGTATTTATTAGACTTCGAAAGATTTAGTGAAAATCATTTCTTTTAAACATTTGTTAGTTAAAAAAAACAACCACTTTAGTTAAACCTATATTTTGACCTTGATTTCACAAAAAAACAACTCTATTTATTTACACCAAATTTTAAAATTTAATTGGTATTAAAACCTTAATTTAGCATGCTTTAAAGACTTAAGTTATGCCTACTGCTTTACAAGCTATTTCTCCTATCGATGGACGTTACCGTTCTAAAGTCGAGCCCCTTGCCCACTATTTTTCTGAATCTGCACTTATACGTTACCGCGTTCTTGTAGAAGTAGAGTATTTTATAGCTTTAAGCGAAAGCGGAATCCAGCAACTACGACCACTTCCAGAGCAAACACAAGAGAAATTAAGGGATTTGTACCGCAAGTTTAACGATGAGCATGCACAGGGTATTAAGGACATAGAAAAGGTCACCAATCATGATGTTAAAGCAGTGGAGTATTTTTTAAAAGAACAATTTGACCATTTGGGCTTATCGGCTCATAAAGAATTTATTCATTTTGGATTGACCTCTCAGGACATCAATAACACTGCCATTCCACTTTCGATTAAAGATGCTATAGAAAATGTGTATTTGCCAGAACTGGAAGAAGTGAGAGATGAGATCAATAGACTGGCAAAAAACTGGAAAGATATTCCTTTATTAGCGCGTACGCATGGTCAGCCTGCCTCTCCTACACGATTAGGAAAAGAATTTTATGTATTTGTAGTGCGTATTGAAGAGCAAATGAACATGCTCGAGCAAGTGCAACATGCAGCAAAATTTGGTGGAGCAACCGGTAATTACAATGCCCACCATGTGGCGTTCCCACAAATTAACTGGCAGCTATTCGGTAAAGACTTTGTAGAAAACCGTTTGGGCTTAAAACACAGTTTCCCAACCACACAAATAGAACATTACGATCATATGGCTTCTCTTTTTGATAATTTAAAGAGAATCAATAGCATCTTTATAGATTTAGACAGAGACATCTGGACGTACATATCGATGGACTACTTCAAACAAAAAATTAAAGATGGCGAGATAGGTTCTAGCGCTATGCCACATAAAGTAAACCCTATTGACTTTGAAAACTCTGAAGGAAACCTAGGGATCGCAAACGCTCTTTTTGAGCATCTATCAGCAAAATTACCGATCTCCAGACTACAACGCGATTTAACAGATTCTACGGTGTTAAGAAATGTAGGCGTACCTATTGCTCATACGATTATTGCCTTCAAGGCCACCTTAAAAGGACTTGGGAAGCTGCTGTTAAATGAGTCTAAAATTGCTCAGGATCTAGAAAATAATTGGGCCGTCGTTGCTGAAGCCATACAAACTATTTTGCGTCGGGAAGCTTATCCTAATCCATACGAAGCTTTAAAAGAGCTGACTCGTACGAATGAAAAAATCACTGGGGAAAGTATAGCAAACTTTATTGAAACTCTAAACGTAACTGAAGACATAAAAGCTGAAATGAGAGTGATTACCCCAAGTACTTTTACTGGAATTTAGGAAGTAAACTTTATTAATTTAAAAAGCAAAAACCATGAGCATGTTAACCATTATACTAAACATAGTTCTTCCACCTGTAAGCTTAGTCTTAAACAAAATCGCTCGTAAGGATTTAACCATCAGTATCATCTTAACATTTTTGTTTTTTATCCCAGGAATCATTCACGCTTTTTACATGACTTCAAAACCGTAATTTAGAAGTTCTTTAATAAATAGTAAAGAGGTGCAGCAAGTCGTTATTTATTTAATGAGAATTAGCTCTTTTACTCCTAAATAAAAAACTCGCGTTGCTTAATCGAATGATACGTTAGCGGAGCTCCGAGCTTTCTTATAGCACCAAAATGCCATTCAAAGCCACTTGTGTGATATATAAGCTGCATTTCAATACGATGCTGTAGGCTACTTGTAATAAGTAAATGAACACTACATACGACCGCCTAATGAATATGCTTCAACACAATAGAACCGCTTGAAGAAGTGATTTTAGAAATATACAATTGATCCTTCTTGAGGAAACTCATATCCAACCAACCTCCCACATATTTTCTATTGATGTCTTGTACGAGCTGACCTTGTAAGTTATATGTTTTAATAGAATAGAAATCTGCACTGTCAAAATAAAGCTGGTTTTTCACAGATTTTACGGTAAAGTTGGACTCTTTAAAACTGTCATTACTCAATATTGCTGCTTGCCATCCAAAATCAGATCCTTTTAAATCAGCACTTTGCCTTGTTAAATCTGGTGTAATGATGATAAAATACCAGTCATATACCACTGTATTTGCCGGAAGGGTGACATTATTCAAGCTGGGTTCTTCTTGGTACATTCTTCCTGCTACATCAATTTGTGCTACATAAGCATTTGCAGCACCGTCATAATTAAAAGGTATGTAAGTACTTGTATCATTAAAGTCATCATGGTAATCCCATGTGGCAACATCAGCATCAGTTTGTAGGCCTGTATATAATAATAAAGACGGATTTCCCATGGGATCAAATAGGCTGTAATCATTATTAGATCCATATGTAACAGTCACTATTCCATAATTGATATCAACTGGATTAGGAGTTATAATAATTTGGGAGCTCGAGCACCAACCTGTAACAAATAATAAAATAAATAGAATTTTTTTCATCTTCAAAATTTTAGTTAAAGATAACAATAGTGTGTTTATTGAAACAAATCGACTCATCATAATTGAAGAATAAATTTATAAATAAGAGCTGTTGAAATTAAATTTTTAATCGATTCGTCCCACTGAATTAAATATATAAACCAGTGTAAAATTAAAATAGCTTTAGTTTGAATTTAACATATATTTTTTGTCTTACGCTTTAGCTTTGACGTAAAAAAAAATGAGTATATTAACCATTATTTTAAACATTCTTGCACCACCAATAAGTATTTTTAGAAAGCGAGGTTTTGGTAATGACCTTGGAATTAACATTATTTTTACAATGCTTTTTTTTATACCTGGCATAATTCACGCCTTTTATCTGACTTCTAAACAAAATCAAATATTATAGAAATAATACTAGTTTCTGAAATTTTGAACTTTAAATTTTACAACGTAAACAGAAAGATTGATAGCCATCTTATATAATTGATGTTTGTCAATCTATTTTTTAAATAGCATCTCTAAGGTTACTTCTGACAGTCGTTTTTCAAGGAATGCCCCAAGATTAAGAACAGTTCCATTACTCATTTCATAACCACCTAACCGATCGCGGCGACCGTCCTTTGCAATTGCTGAGATTTTATTATAGCTGATCTCTATTTTTTTTGAAATCAGATATGGAAGCATCCTAGGTAAATTCCTATTCTATAAAATGAAGTTCGTTATTCTGAACCACAAGAAATCTTTTTTGAGGCTTTTGTCTGTAGACAGATTTCTATTTTACCGTTTATAGCGATCGATATTAAAAAAACAAATGCCCTACTACAACTATGTCAATGAATAAATCATCTCCGTCAAATTCTAAATGACAAGAATGCTATAAGTCAATTATAGTGCTTAATAAAGTAAGGATTCCTAAACCTTCCAAGATTCTGCAGATCATAAGAAAGTTTTTTACTAATACATAAATCTAACATTTTATTAATTTTAATCAACGTCTTGACTAGCGGAGCTTCTTTAAAATATGCGCTAACAAATAGTGCTCAGATAATAGCAACACCTAAAATAAATTACTAGAAAAAGTGATACATAACTTTCAAAAAGCCATGATCGTTTATAAAAAAAAGTATGACAATAGCCAAAACATAAAAAGAGTTTGGGTTTTAAGCTTTTAATCCTTCCTACCTTTCAAAAAAGAAAGAACCCTTTGTCTTAACAATTTTTCTTTTGTCTTCATCTTAACTTACACTTTCTTAGCCTCTTCCCAATACACATCCATTTCTGCCAAAGTCATGTCACGCAGCTCCTTGCCTATTTCTTTAGCTTTAACTTCTAGATATTGAAAGCGTTTGATGAATTTTTTATTCGTGCGTTCTAAGGCATCCTCTGGATTCACACCCAGGTGTTTGCCGTAATTAACGAGGGAGAAGAGTACATCACCAAATTCGGCTTCAATTTTATCTTGATCTCCTGCATCTATTTCTACTTGTAATTCACTTAGTTCCTCTTGTAATTTTTCCATCACCTGTTCTGGCTTTTCCCAATCAAAGCCTACTCCAGCGACCTTGTCCTGGATGCGTTGGCTTTTTACTAATGCAGGTAACGACTTAGGCACCCCTTCTAGCACACTGGTTTTCCCTTCTTTTAGTTTGAGCATCTCCCAGTTGGCCTTTACTTCTTCTTCATCCTTCACGACTACATCTCCATATATATGTGGATGGCGTGAGATGAGCTTATCGCAAATACCATTTGCCACACTCGCCATATCAAAATGCTTGGTTTCAGAACCTATTTTGGCATAAAAAACAATATGCAACAACAAATCACCCAATTCCTTGGGAATCTCTTCCATATCCTTATCCAGAATCGCGTCTCCCAACTCATAAGTTTCCTCAATGGTGAGGTGTCGCAGTGACTCTAAGGTTTGTTTTTGATCCCAGGGACATTGCTCCCGCAACTCCTCCATAATGGTTAACAAACGGTCTAAAGCGGCAAGTTGTTCTTTTCTATTATTCATTTATTTATTTTAAAACACATCAAATTTAGATGGAACTCTATGCTCACCATACCTATTTAGTGAGCTTTGAAGTTTATATTTGTAAAGCTTTTTCTAGTTTCCCTTTCGCGAAAGCAAAACTAGAAAAATTTATGTCGCACTTCATGCAGTGCGAATGCGAAACTAGAAATTTTATGCTACCCATGAAAAGCTGCGAAAGCAAAACTATCACAAAGCAATCACCCCACAATAATACGGACATAAAATTAGTTGGTAACAAACCAAAAACAACCCGATGCGAGTTCTATTTATAATTACTTTTTTACTTTTCCTTTCCAGCAGCTTGCAGGCACAAGATTATGTGACTGATGCCACCATGGAAGAAACGGTTATGGCAATCGATGACCAAATCAAAGTCCTTTATTTTACAGCGCCCTGGTGTGGCCCTTGTCAGTATATGTCACCCGTTATCAAGTCCATTGCAGAGGATTCTACAGTACAAGTCACCATCTATAAAATGAATACCGATCATAATATCACTGACGATATCTTAAAAGTAAGGTCCATTCCTACTTATTTTTATATCAAAAACGGTCGCAAACTGGGTCAAAGCAGCAGCGTGATGCGTCGCAACGAAATGGTGCAACTCATAGAGCGCCACGATCGCATGACCGTAAAAGGAGATCTTCTTCCCTATCGCGGGAAGCCCTCTACCTATGAAATAGTAGCAGGCACACATAAAAACCTGAATAAAAAGAACCTGGAACAATTATGGTACAGTACAAAGCAGTTAAATGAATTGAGCTGGAAAATCTATCAAAACCTTACTGATCAAAAGGACCTTGCATGTGCTATTACACTTATTAATCGTTCTATTGAGTTGGAAGAAAATAATTATAACCTACAAACTAAAGCGCATCTACTCCATAAAATAGGCGAAAATAAAGAGGCTTTAAAAACCGCTAAAGCTGTTAAAAAAGGAGCCGATCGCAAAGGGGTCTCTACCGTGACGATCCAAAAACTTATTGATAAAATAGAAGCAGAATAACGCCCATTATAAAGGCATATTTCCTGCGGTAAAAAACTAAAAATTGTTGCACTCCATATTTGCTTACTTTTCTCATCTCATCAAGTCCTTTCACTTGCATGGCATCCATTCGCCTTTCATTTTTAAATTGGAAAAGGAATGCATTCGAGACTCTTCTTTTAATGAAGAATATGTGAAGTTAACCCACTTTCGCAAAAGCATGCATGAATCTAACACAAGTCTTTATGTTAAAGATTACGGTGCTGGCAGTAGGGTTTTCAAATCTAATAATAGGCAGGTAAAAGACATTCTACAGCACAATTGCAGTACTGAAAAAGACACACAATTGCTCTACCGATTATGTGCTTATTTTAAAGTAAACCAGGTCCTAGAATTAGGTACCTCTCTAGGTATAGCTACTCATGCCATGGCAACGGCAAGACCTAGTGCTCAAATCACCAGTATAGAAGGAAGTCCTGAAGTTTATGAATTTGCAAAAAAGACCCTTAAAAAAAAAGGTCTTAAAAATGTGAGCTTTGTAAAATCTACGTTCAAGGATTTTTTTGAAAAACAAATTTCTAAACCTGTTATTTACGACCTCATTTATATAGATGGACATCATGATGGCGAAGCAACACTGTCGTATTTTGAAAATATATTAGATAAAGTACACAACGATACCGTCGTGGTATTTGATGATATTTACTGGTCGATAGATATGACTCGTGCGTGGAATCAAATTTGTAAACACACTCAAGTGACCGCAAGTATAGACTGTTTTGATTTAGGCATGGTATTCTTCCGCAAAGAACAGTTGCAAGAACGGTTTTATATAAAGTTGTGATAAAAACCTGATGTAGGAAAAAACCATATAGACCGAAATCTATATTCTATATTTGATCAACCCATCGATCCCTACTTCTCTTTGCAACAATTATTAATTTTCTGTAACTAAAAAAGCTTTGCTGCGTCATACCCCTACAGTCTAAAATTCATAATTTAGTTCCATGAGTGAAAATGTTATCGAAATACGCAATATCATACGTGATTTTAAGCTGGGTCAAGAAATCGTTCATGTATTAAAAGGAATTGATCTGGAGATTAAAAAAGGGGATTATATTGCTTTTATGGGACCATCAGGCTCTGGCAAATCCACCTTGATGAATTTACTGGGCTGCTTGGATACGCCTACTGCAGGAAGCTACAAGCTGAATGGCACAGATGTTTCTAGCCTTAATGATGACCAACTAGCCGATATTCGAAATAAAGAAATAGGTTTTGTTTTTCAAACCTTTAATCTCTTGCCTCGAACCACCGCTTTAGATAATGTTGCCTTACCCATGATCTATGCAGGTATGTCTAAAAAAGAACGAGTGGCACGAGCTAAAGAAGTACTCACTAGTGTAGGCCTTGCAGACCGTATGGACCATCAACCCAACCAACTTTCTGGTGGACAACGCCAGCGCGTAGCCGTAGGAAGAGCATTAGTAAATCATCCTTCTATCATCCTAGCAGATGAACCTACAGGAAACTTAGATTCTAAAACAGGAAACGAAATCATGGCTCTTTTTGATCAGATTCATAAGGATGGAAACACCATGATTGTAGTAACTCACGAAGAAGAAGTTGCAGAGCACGCGCATAGAGTCATCAGGCTGCGTGATGGAGTGATAGAAAGTGATATAAGAAATAAACCATGGAAATCTTAAGGGAGTATAAAGACTGGATCTATATAGGTGGTGTTTTACTGGCGTTTTTCTTATTTCTATTTTGGAATAAAGGAAAACAAGGCAGCATTAAAGACCGCAAAAGTCGCAATTTTAAGCAACGCCTTAGAGATAAAAGAGAAGATCAAGACTAGTATTTGAGTTGGTGTATAATTGATTTAGTGGGTTCTTATTTTTTTACTTCTTTCCAAGAGCCTTTTCATTACGGTATCAATATCGTTTGAAACTAGGTGTTTAATCAAAGAAAAAAAACTGCCTAAGCTGCTTTTTTCTTGATATGTGTTTAGGCTATACCTTGTAATAACTGACTGAAATTTATAAAACTTTTTCGTTTATATCAACCTAATAACAGATGTGCATCCTTTGCAAATGCGGCCATAAATGATGCGTCAGGTGTTTAAAATTAGTAAGTACGTTCAATTCAATATCTTATATAATTGCTTCAACGCTTCTTTATTCTTGCCTATACCATTATGTCCTTGGTTTTCCAGTTTATATAAAGGAAGGTGCAACTCCTTACTCAACATTTCAGAATATTCTATAGGAATAGTTTGATCATCAACTCCATGAAAAAGGTAGACCGGCATATCGCATTCCTTCAAATACTCGTTTGTGGCTAGGTCATATCTTAAGATAAAAGTTGGAATCACTGGATAATTACGTTGCGACAAATCTATCATACTGTAATAAGGTGCTTGAAGAACCAACTTAGAAGGAGTGTTATTTGAAGCAAGATGTGCTGCGATACCGGTTCCTATAGAATATCCTACAACTACAATTTTATCTTCAGAATACCTTTTTTTAAGATCATCATAAACATATTGTGTATCTTCAAATAGTTCCTCTTGACTTGTTATCGCATTCGAACTTTTACCATAACCTGCATAATCGATTAGAAAAATATCATAACCCAATGGCAAGAAATGCTCTGACACATTCCCTACAGACCTCAAACTACCAGCATTACCATGTAAATAAAAGATAACTCCTTTTGAGTTTTCTCGCTTGAACAATAACGTATTTATAGAGTTACCAGAATCGGTAATGATATCCCTTTCTTCAAATTCATTCTCAAATACAAACTGATGATCTTGCTCTAATTTCTCAGGGATAAAAAGCAGGCTTTCTTGATAAAAATACAACAGGCTACATATGGAAATGTAGCCAGCTATACCTAGTATTAAAAGTCCTTTTAAAATTCTCTTTATCCACTTCATAAGTTACTTATTTTAAGTTTCACAAGTCAATTTTCATCTTTTTTGCTTTCCACTACATATCACTGTAATTTACAAATTCCTAAAGTCGAGTAAGGTCTCCACACTGCGGTAAGCTCCACACCGCATGACCCGGTGCAGAGCTACCGGTCCAAGTAGTATCTTCTTGATTCTTATTTTGCCAACGCAGTAAGTTCTACGTTTGTATAATCCCTAAGTTAAAATCCTTAGTAATAGGAGCATGATTTGCCGCCTCTATCCCCATAGAAATCCACTTTCTTGTATCCCGGGGATCAATTATTCCATCTGTCCAAATTCTGGAAGCTGCGTAATAAGGAGAAACTTGTTTATCATAGCGATCTTTTGTTTTGGCAAACAATGCTTTCTCTTCTTCTTCAGATAATTTTTTACCCGCTTTCTCTAAACTTGCTTTTTCTATTTGCATCAGTACTTTTGCGGCACTATTTCCGCTCATTACAGCCAGCTCAGCAGTGGGCCATGCAAATATCAATCGTGGATCATAAGCTTTACCACACATCGCATAATTTCCAGCTCCATAACTATTGCCTATAATAACCGTAAACTTTGGAACGACTGAGTTAGAAACAGCATTTACCATTTTTGCTCCGTCCTTTATAATACCTCCATGCTCTGATTTTGATCCCACCATAAAACCAGTGACATCTTGTAGAAAAACCAAAGGGATTTTCTTTTGGTTACAGTTGGCTATAAATCTCGTTGCTTTGTCAGCACTGTCGCTATAAATCACCCCACCGAATTGCATCTCGCCTTTTTTAGTTTTTACGATCTTTCTTTGATTAGCAACTATTCCTACTGCCCAACCGTCCATACGTGCATAACCTGTGATCAACGTCTGGCCATAACCATCTTTATAAGCTTCAAAAGAATTTGCATCTACCATGCGATTGATGAGTTCCATCATATCATATTGTGCATTTCTAGCTCTAGGCAGCGCACCGAATAATCCCTCTGGATCAAGTTCTGGTGGTTGCGCTGCCACTCTATTAAAACCAGCTTTATCACTATCACCTATTTTATCAAATATTTTTTTGATTTTATCTAGCGCGTCTTTATCGTCTTTTGCTTTGTAATCTGTAACGCCACTAATCTCGCAATGTGTTGTTGCACCACCTAATGTTTCATTATCAATGCTTTCCCCTATAGCAGCTTTTACTAAATAAGATCCCGCAAGAAAGATACTTCCTGTCTTATCTACAATAAGTGCTTCATCACTCATGATAGGAAGATAAGCACCACCGGCCACACAACTACCCATCACAGCCGCAATTTGAGTAATTCCCATACTGCTCATCACAGCGTTGTTTCTAAATATGCGTCCAAAATGTTCTTTATCTGGAAAAATCTCGTCCTGCATCGGCAAATAAACTCCTGCGCTGTCCACAAGATAAATAATAGGCAGTCTGTTTTCTATTGAAATTTCTTGAGCTCGCAGGTTTTTCTTACCTGTAATAGGAAACCAAGCACCCGCTTTTACGGTCGCATCATTTGCTACTACAATAACTTGACGGCCTTGAACATAACCTATTTTTACTACCACACCACCACTAGGGCATCCACCGTGTTCTTCATACATTCCGTCACCTGCAAAAGCAGCAATTTCTATACAATCTTCAGGCTTATCAACGAGGTAGTCAATGCGCTCACGAGCGGTCATCTTACCCTTTGCATGTAATTTTTCAATGCGTTTTTTTCCGCCACCCAGTGCAACTTGCGCAAACTTTCTTCTCAGGTCAGAAAGCAGCATTTTATTGTGATCTTCGTTTTTATTGAAGTCTAAATCCATGTAATAAGTCTTTGTTCAAAAATAGCGATTTTAGATGTTATAAGTATGTGAATATTTCCGCTTTCGCGAAAGCGGAATTCAAAGCTGACTTATCTTTAGCTACCTATTTATTTCCATGAAAAAAACACCTTACCTCATTTTTATTCTAGTCCTTGTAAGTTGTGGCGGATTATCTAAAATTTTTAATAACGGAACTCTAACCAACATTGATTATAAAGAAATCATACCCTTTAATTATGATTATAACTATGCGATTGTTGAAGTAGAGATTCATTCTAGAACATATAACTTTTTAGTGGACACCGGAGCGCCTACTGTTATTTCTAATGCCATTTATGAAGACTTAAAAATAGAACCGATGGATTATATTGTTGTTAAGGATTCTCAAGGACAAATTAATAGCCAAAAACTAGTCGTTGTTCCAGAAATAAAAATAGGGAACCTAACATATCATAACACAGGTGCGATAGTAGCCGATTTGAGGAATGTTTTTGAGTTTGATTGTATAGGAATAGATGGTATCATAGGCTCTAATCAAATGGCAAAATCCCATTGGAAATTTGATTATCAAAATCATGAAATTACCATTACTGACCAACTCGCTCATTATGACTTAACTACCTATACGGATACGCTATCCTTTCTGGTATCTCATACCAAAACACCGTATTTACGAGGTCATGTAAATGGATTAAAATCCCTATTTATATACGACACTGGCTTCAGCGGTCATATAGACGTTGACAGAGAACTAGCCGAATTCAAAGAAGCAAATGGATTTACAAAATATGGCAATTCGGGTATAGGTCTTTATGGAGTTTTAGATTCTACTACTATAAGAACTATAAAAACAGATAGTTTGAGAATAGGCTCTATTGAAATGGGTGCGCAAGTGGTGGATTTAGATTTTGGTAACCTGATAGGAAATAAATTCATGAATAAACACGACGTAGTTATGGACTGGACAACTCAAAAAATCTACCTCAAAAAGCTAAAAGAATTTGAAAAAACAGAGCTCAATTCTTTTGGCTTTACGTTCAGAATTAAGGAGAACAAAGCACAAGTAACTAGCTTGATAGAAGAGTTCCCTATTGATCTACAGTTAGGTGATGTACTCTTATCCATAAATGATTTTGACCTTAAAAATATAACCGATAGCAATGCTTGTGAGAAATGGAGTGCTATTAATTATAAAGATGTCGAAAGTTTGAATATTGTCTATTTACGAAATGACATTGAATTGACAACTACTTTAAAAATACTAGAACTTATAAAATAACATCTGAGAAGTTTTCATATAACACCCGGATGGTAAAATATTTACGTTCTAAAGGTAGTCAGGAACTTCTGTACTGGATGTGAGCTTCTTCCCTTAAAGTAAGGTCTCGACGCAAACGTTACTGAGATCTGTTCCCTACTCGACCGATCAGTTCTTTTATAGCGTGCCGTTCTATATAGGAATGTTCGTGTACCTGACTTCTACTCAATCCAAACTCCAGTCAAGAATCTGTCCTGGAATTAATTTTATTCCTTTGAGTAAGTACTAAACGAAGGCTTTGCTCCAATTTGTACGGTGCTTGAACAAGCAATTCCTTTTGGTTTTAAACCTCAGCGTCCATTAAATCCGTAGCGATATGGTATCGTGGATCTTCTATACTGCTTTCTATAATCGCATCAAATTCTGGATTGTTACGCATCAACAATTCTTTACATTCTGGACTTAAATGTGTGAGTTTGATTTCTTTTCCTAGATCAAGGTACTTATTAGCAATACCTCTTAACGCCTCTATACCAGAATGATCTTGCACTCGAGCTTCTATAAAATCTATCTCTACTTTAACTGGATCGTTCTTAGGATCAAATTTCATATTAAAATCAGTCACAGAACCAAAAAACAATGGTCCCCAGATTTCATATACTTTAGTTCCATCAGTTTTAATGCTTTTACGAGCTCTAATACGTTTGGCACTTTCCCAAGCAAATACTAGTGCAGATATAATAACACCAACAAATACAGCGATAGCTAAATCAAAAAATACAGTAACCAAAGAAACGATAACTAAAACTACAGCATCTGAAAGCGGAATTTTACGCAAAATTCTAAAACTAGACCAAGCAAAAGTTTCAATAACCATCATAAACATCACTCCTATTAAAGCTGATATAGGCACTTGTTCAATTAACTTATCTGTGAATAATAGAAATACCAATAAGGTAACGGACATCATCACACCAGAAAGACGACCACGTCCACCAGCATTTATATTAATTACCGTCTGACCTATCATTCCACAACCACCAGTACCTCCGAAAAGACCGCTGATTATATTTCCAGCACCTTGAGCCACACACTCCCGATTTCCACTACCTCGAGTTTCTGTGAGCTCATCTACCAGATTCATGGTCATTAATGACTCAATAAGCCCTACCGCAGCAGCAAGAAAAGCATAAGGAAGAATGAATTTAAAGGTATCAAAACCTATAGGTAGATTTTCCCAAAGCCCCAAATTAGGTGTAGGAATCTCTCCTTTAAGACCTGTCCCTCCACCTTCTATGATATAAGAACCTACCGTGCTCACGTCCATACCACTCCATACTACTACTGCGGTAGTTGCTAATATAGCAGTAAGTGCGGCTGGAATTTTCTTAGTGAGTTTAGGCAGTAACCAGATGATACCCATAGTCAACGACACAAGTCCTATCATGATCCATAACTCTGTTCCTTGCATGTATGTACTTACATATTTTTTTACACCGTCAGCTCCAACAACAAGGTTTTTATGCGAAAACATTTCAACCTGAGCTAAAAAGATGACTATAGCCAGACCATTTACAAATCCCATCATTACAGGGTGCGGGATCAAGCGTACAAATTTACCAATCTTGAAAACACCCGCAAGAATTTGAATCAAACCCATAAGAATGACAGCAGCAAATAAATAATAGAACCCCATGTTTTCCACAGGAGTTTCCAGAAGCAATCCTCTTTCGTGACCTTTAATTATTAAATCGACAAAAATTACAGCAACAGCCCCAGCCGCACCAGAAATAAGCCCAGGTCTACCACCAAAAAGAGCTGTGATCAAACCTAAAATAAACGCGCCAGATAAAGCCACCAACGGATCTATTCCTGCCACAAAAGCAAAGGCAACTACCTCTGGAATCATCGCTAAAGAAACGGTAATTCCTGCAAGGATATCATCTTTAGGGTTTTTAGTAAAATTATTGAAGATCCTGCGCATAATGCTTGGTTTTTTGAGCGTGCAAAAGTACGTTTTTATGAATGAAACATAGAGTCTTATACGTTACCAAATAACTTGATAGATAAATACCCTACAAATGGCATGTTACTGCGTTTGCACAATTCCTGATTTTACAAGGAAGCAATTAAGTATTTTATAAAACTATTTTTATCCTAGCTCATCGAGACCCTCTCTACTTCAAGCCTATTTGCCAGGTATTTCTCTAATTAAAACTAGCTAATTTCTCAGGAATTAACCGTTTTAGTTACAAGCCTGCAACTATAAAGGACCGCTGTTTTCGAGCAAATATCCGTCCTCTACAGCAAACACTGAGGCTGCTGTAGATTACTTTGGTATAGGTCTGTCCACCCTTATTAAAGATCCAGATGGTTTTAATTTTGATACTCATGGCCAAAATTTTCCTAGTCAAGCAAATAATAAGTATCGCAATAGCGCTGTTTTAGGTCCTTCAGTAATGGTTAACCTAGTACCCACAAGCCATAGGTTTTCGAATGAGTGGATTCGTGAACATCAATAGAATTCATGGAGGATTATATAAACCTCTTCCTGATGATGACGCGACAGACAACAATTCTCGTATAGATATGGAGCACCTTAACCGCACCATCGACGTAGATAGAGCTAACTTATGGCGCAGTGCTTTATAATGGTGAATACCATTTCTTATAAGGTGGCATCACGCTCGAATACCTGCAAAGTGCAGGAACTATTTTCTCTGATTCAGTAAAATTGCGAGACAGTTGTGATTCTTTTAGGTGACAGGATTACCGCAAATGAAGTTTGTGCCTATGCTCAAGCTGCAGTTGAGACAAACAATGAAAATGATCAATTTGTATTTGGAAGCGGTTATTCTGCATTTATAGCAGATTTTGGATTGATCTTGGAAATTCAGCTTTCGCGAAAGCGAGCTACCTATACATCTGTCTTTTAAAATAAAAAAGATAGCACCTAACTGTCTATTTAAAAGAATATTTTTACCGTATGAGCTATTTCCAGAATTACAATACGTACAAGATTTTTTCGGTGGCATTCTTAGTGCTTTGTAGTTTGCAATTATGGGGGCAGACAGACTCTTTAATAGTGGAGATGAATGGGCTCCTAAAACCTAACCTTGCTTCGACGCATCATTTTGGGCTGTTTTCTTCTCGCATGACGCAAAATTTTAAGATTCGTTCTAGTACTCATCTTCAGTTGCATCTAGAAATGCAATCTGGCAATGTTTTTCAGGCCCCAGTACAATCTTTTCTTCCTGAAAACAGATTGGTTAGAGATCGCTTTGCAAACCAAACTTGGTATTTTAGAGTATTTGATTTTATTGATCAAGAAACGACTCCAGCACAAATTATGGACATTGAAATTGATGCGGTATATAAAGTGTATCGTCCAGCACTAACCCTACCGTTAAATGAACGCAACGAAATCAAAATAGGTTTGCGAGCTTTTCAAACTGTGAAAGGTAATTTCTTAAACTCGCCATTTACAAATGATGCATCTATAGAATGGTTCCATAGCAATATAGCCGGTGGAGAAGACCCTTTTGGCAGGAGGTTTTATGGCGTGAATAAAGTAGCGGTAGATTACACCGACCGCAATGGGAAAAACTTACACCTGCAAGTAGGCGACATGATCCTCGGTGGATTAGAATTATCGCATACCTATTATCCTAAGTTTGAAGAATGGAACGCGCGTCATTTATTTTTCAATTTTCAATCCCAACTAGGCTGGAATACGAGTAAGTATAATAATTCTCTTGATATAGGCATAGGAATCAATTCTATGAAAAAATACCGCTTAAATCCTAAAAGCGATATTTGGCTTGGTTTGGGTTATAGCGTTTTATATAAAAATGCAATCGATGGAAATGATAATCTTGACCTTGGAAATAATAGGTTTCTAGGCTCCGGGGAAGTCATGTTCCAATGGACACATCGCACTAAAGAAAACAATCAAAACATACTGGGAATCAACTATCAAAATCAAACTTCCTATTTCAAAAAAGAAGAAGCAGATTACTTCCATCTCAAAGGAGATTATGCAGCCATTAATCAAGGTTGGCATTATGGCTATACAACTCTTATTGAAAATCTGAGCAGCTGGTCTTTTTTATACACACATGCTAGACCTTCTATTTCTTACACCGTTTATCTCAAACAAGATTTTAGCGTGAATAATGCGCCAGATTTAGAAACTGGTATTTCTTTGCAAATTCCTTTGTGATGCCTTTACAGCATTTTTATTTTCCTAAACACTACACCGAGTATTTGATGAACGTACCGAAGTATAAAAATATGCGGTACCCCGCTGAAACTTAAAAAAACTCTAGCACAGAAAATCTAATTCTTATTTTCACTCGATAGTAAACAGGTCGTTTTTTATTTGTTCCTCTTATTTCAAAAGCTAGATATTTATGTTTTCCTAGAGAAGAAATTATTAATAACAAGAGAGAAGTGGAAAGAAGAAAGTAATTGAGAAGAACCTGTTACATATTATTTGGGAACTTGAATGACAGAACTCGCAAACTTCGCTTATATATCTTGCGAGTAAAAATATGCCTTAAAATAATTTGCAAGAAACAAATCCCTCAAAACAAGCAGTTTTACTTAATTATTTTATTTTTGAAAAGCCTAGAACACTTAATTAAAAAATTAAATAGGAATATCATTATTAGAATTGCAGACTTTAAAACCTTGGAGCTAAAAACACTTAAAGTATCAGCATAAAGTTGTCAACCGTCTCCAAAATGGATATCACAAAACTACAAAATCAAATAAAAAAAATGGTTTTTACTTGCTCCTTTAGTACGTTATAACGCTTGAAGTAAACTAGATTATTACGTGGTTCTTTTATATCTTACGCTGCCTGCCACATAAAAAATAAACCTTGACTTATAACCAACTATACAAAACTGGAGAACGATTTTTTTCTAAAGCAACGCTTTTTAAATACGGATTAAATTGGTCACCGATGTACCGAAAAAGCACCGCGAGAATCATCTTTGTATCAGAAGATTTATTGAATGTAAAGATGAAACTACCGCTTAGCTGGAAGAATAAAAACTACATGAGTTCTATTTTTGGAGGCAGTATGTACGCTTCTGTAGATCCCATACCCATGTTCCAACTCATTAACTTAATAGGAAATGACTATGTAGTTTGGGATAAAGCTGCTCAGATCAAATTTAAAAAACCAGCTAAAGAAAACCTATACGCAACCTTTACCTACACCGAAAAAGAACTGCTCCAAATTAAAGAGCAAATTAAGAATGAGAACGAAATTGAAATTGTCAAGTTTATAAAACTGACCAATAAAGAAGGAATTAAAGTCTATTGCGAAATAGATAAAACAATCTATGTAGCAGATAAAGAATTTTATAAAACTAAAAAACGCCAGTCCGTTTCCCGTAAAACACATACATAGTTGCCCCATTGAATTTATAAAATATTTTATTTCTTTGTGAATTGTTATCCTTTTTGATTTAATTGAGCCGTACAGTAACTTTAACTATACTGTTATAAAATTGACAAACAAGGCTACTGATGAAATTTAAAAGCAGGAAAGAGATCCTATTACAACTAATTGTATTTGGATCTAGCGGATTCATTATTGGACTTTTGTTTGGCAAATTTACTTTTATGCTATTTTTAAATTTTGAGTTTATATGGACCAATGTGATAGGAATATTAACTGTAGGTCTTTAATGTGATTGTATCTCGATACATCATAGAAAATGACTCCTACAGATTTGAAGTACAAGAACGGACCAATTAGCGGCACAATTAAGATGGAGCAGATAAGAGAAGTCATAAAAAGAAAAAAAACTTTGGTCTGAATTAAAACCCGCAACTGCCAGAAAGGGATTGATCAAAAAAAACCGGAGATACAATGGAATTTGCATCAGTCCAAATACAAATGATACATTTGTAAAAAAGCTACTAGAATTGAATACTAAGATAAAAATCACAGAAAAGTAACTACGAGACAATATAGCGTTTGCCAAGCTTATTCAATAAACCTTATAAAGCGAAGTAACAATAATTCCTTTTTGATCCTCTAAACAAACGACAAGAAGTTGCTGTACTTCTTTGACCTTAAAAGAGAACGGTGGAGCCAGCACATCTAAACCACTTTGTTTTTTCAACCGAGTTCCTTGACCTGAAATGATATCTTTATTGGAAGTAAAATCTCCCTCAGGTACATGTTCTGTTAGAATAATATAGGTGTAGGCCGTCAACTTACTTAATATGTTTTGTATTTCAGCATTCGATAGATGTTGTAATACTTGTCTCAATAAAGCACAATCTCCCTGAGGCAAATCATCTACAGCGATATCTAAACAATGGAATTCTAAACTTTCTTCTTGAAATATTCTTCTGTTACGCTTAATAAGGTCAGCTACAATATCTACAGCTATATAATTCTTTGCATGTCCTACTAACTCCTTACCTACATTAAAATCACCGCATCCCAGATCGCAAACAACTAAAGGATTTTCAAAAGATTTCAAAAATGACTTAACGGCATTTATATAGGGTTGTATAATAGCTGGATGATGAGAACCTATACCTGAATAGAAATTAGAATCATTAGTACCCCAAAGCCCTAATTCATAAACCTGCTCCATAGCATCTTTAGTAGGCCATGACTTTTTTCTGTTTTCTGTTTTAAGATCTTTCTTATTCATAAATACTGCATGAATCTATTTTAAAATTAAAAAGTATGTGTAAGGCATATAAAAGTGTCGAGTGATCGTCACAAACATACAAATTGTGACTTATACACAAGCTGCCTTATTATTGAAAAATATAGAAACTAAAGATTTTACTGCAAGTGGCGCCGAGATAAGCAGCAATGGAGGTAATGGCGGAATATGGATAACAAAAATAAAAGTCCGTAGCAACTATTTAGAAACAGACACTTTGAAAATCAGAATAAAATAGAATTCAAAAGCAGACGAAAATCACGAATTTAAGATTCCAGTTAAACACTCCAGATAAAAAGGAAGCACCCGAATATATTCATAAACACTACTTCCTAAATCACACATATCAGTTGTACATTTGACCCTAATCTATTTTATGAAAAATCATTACTTACTTAGCTTATTTTTATTTTATTTTATTGGTTTACATCAAGCAAATGCACAAAACGATGTAGAAAATGTATTGACTGATATCCTATTTATTCTAGATGGGTTTAACAATCCTGCTACAGAGGCCAGTGTAATGCAGACCGGTGCGGGCTGGTTTCATACGGCAAAATCCTTAGATAAATTCAAAGCAACTGTTTCTTTAGGAATAAGTGGGCTTCCTTTTCCTGCTAACAAAAAGAGTTTTACCGTAAGAAATTCTGATTTTATCAATTTAGATATACGAGATGGAGATCAAGCTTCGATCCCTACGACTCTAGGTGGTCGCGGTCGCACCTTTTTTGATTTTAATATTGATGGAGCAACCTATGAGTTTCAAGCTTTTTCTGGATTAAATAGTGACTTCTTTGCCCTTCCATACGTACAAGGCCAGATAGGGTTGTGGCAAGAAACTGAAGTTACGTTGAGAATCGTGCCAGAAGTCACCATTGGGAAATCAAGTTATGCGGTTTATGGAATTGGTCTTAAACACAATCTGTCTCAATATCTCTTCAAAGAAAAACGCAATGTGGAGATTGCTCTTTATACCAATTATAACCTGACTGATCTCAATCTTAAATATGATGAACCACTTGATCTAGAGCCTTCGGACGGTGGTGCACCGCTAGCTATTATTGATGGGTCGCTTATTGATTTTCACTCTATTAACGCAGGTATTGTTGCCAGTAAAAATGTGGATAAATGGTCTTTTTCTACTGCGCTCAACTACAACACGAGTTGGGTAGATTACAGTCTTACGGGAGAACGCAGTATATTTTTTGACCTTTTCAATAATGTGCTTACCACGCTTAGCGAGACCGAGCATTCTTTCAAAGTAGATCTTGGAGCAGCCTACCAACTGGCACCTAAATGGAATTTGAACACTCAATTAAGCGCAGGACAATTTGTCAACCTTAATATTAGCGGTGTTTACAACATCAATTAAGCTTTTTACTTATTTAGGGCTTATGAGGATTCCGCTTTCGCGAAAGCGGAACACTTATCCATATTCCTATAAAAGATCCTCCCTCATATACTCCAGACATGATGTAGAGCAGATCCATAAAAAAATCCCCATCATTACTGATGGGGATTTTCTATTTGCGAGAGGTTGTTACACCTTTATTATTTTACTTTATTTACTACAGCTGTAAAAGCTTCTGGGTGATTCATGGCAAGATCTGCAAGAACTTTACGATTTAACTCGATATGGTTCTTTTTAACAGCTCCCATAAATACGGAGTAGCTCATACCGTGCATGCGAGCACCAGCGTTGATACGCGTGATCCACAATCTACGAAATGACCTTTTCTTGTTTCTTCTATCGCGGTAAGAATAAGACATTGCTTTATCAACTGCGTTTTTTGCTACTGTCCAAACGTTTTTACGACGTCCGAAATAACCTTTTGCCTGCTTTAGGACTTTTTTTCTTCGAGCTCTACGAGCTACGGCATTTACTGATCTTGGCATAATTTTAATTTTTTAACAGCAGGCGATCTACTTCTAGACTCTTTTATTGTGCACTACTATCGGGTTATAATGTGAATTAATAAACCATCAAGGCTTACAATGAGGTCTTACTTAAGACGCAACTGTAACTTGATATTTGGTGTGTCTGCTTTGTGCACTAATGTAGAGTGCGTTAAAGCTAACTTACGTTTCTTGCTCTTTTTAGTCAGGATGTGACTTTTAAAAGCGTGTTTTCTTTTGATCTTTCCAGAGCCAGTAAGCTTAAAACGCTTTTTAGCACTAGATTTTGTTTTCATCTTAGGCATAATTTCCTTTTTTTAATTCTCGCATTCCTTAATTTGATACTCTTGCGACACTCTATTCCATATCCTATTCAACCTCTTTCAAAAAAAGATTAAAAACCACGAAACAGGACCCGCAGACATTACTTTATTAAGGATCGCAAAAATAGGTTTTTATTTGGAAATTGTGTGATAAATCACTGATTTATTCATCTAGATTATTTCAATTAATACCGCTAGAAGCGATAGTTCAACAAAAACAGTAATCGACTTGAAAAAAACCTGTATAACTATCCGTATAGTCGTGTTTACAAAGAAAATAGTTGGTGTCCATTCGAGACTTATAAAGGCTGTGAGAAACAAAAAAGACTGCTTCTATTAAGAAACAGTCTTTTATCTTTACGGGTAAGGTCATATCACATTTGCTGTTGGAGCAAAGATGAATAAGTAATTGTTATTTTTTCTTAGGAGCAATAAACATATTCATACGTTTTCCCTCCATCTTAGGCATTTGTTCTACTTTACCCAGTTCCTCCAGATCTTGGGCCAGTCTTAACAATAAGATCTCTCCTTGATCTTTATATATAATAGAACGACCTTTAAAAAATACATAAGCTTTTAACTTAGATCCTTCCTTAAGGAACTTCTCGCCATGCTTTCTTTTAAATTCGTAATCATGGTCATCTGTATTGGGTCCAAAACGGATTTCCTTAATAACCACTTTGCTGGCATTTGCCTTGATTATTTTCTCGCGCTTTTTCTGTTCATAGACGAACTTCTTATAGTCCATGATTTTTGCAACAGGTGGGTCAGCGTTAGGAGAGATCTCGACAAGGTCAAGCTCTTTTTCTTGTGCTTCTTTAAGGGCATCTCGTGTATCTATGACACGAGGCTCTCCGTCGCCTACAAGGCGCACCTTTCTGGCACGTATCTTTTCATTGATTGCGTGCTTGTCTTCCTTGATAATTCGAGCCGGACCACGGCTTCTGCGTCTACGTATTGCTATGACTATATAATTTTAATTAAACTTCAAATGTTTTTATTGTTTCCGAGATTTCTTTTTGCACGAGTGCTGTAAATGCTTCAATACTCATGCTTCCCAAGTCTTCTCCACCATGCTTTCTCACAGAAATGCTGCCTTCTTTTTCTTCCTGCTCACCTACGATGAGCATGTACGGCAATTTGTTCATCTCTGCCTCCCGAATTTTCTTACCCATGGTTTCAGCTCGGTTGTCAACCGTCGTGCGAATTTCGTTAATTTCTAACAAATTTGCTACCTGTTTAGCATAATTTTCGTATTTCTCGCTGAGAGATAAAATGCTACACTGCTCCGGCATCAGCCACAGTGGGAAATTACCGCCTGTATGCTCTAATAAAATAGCAATAAATCGCTCCATACTACCAAAAGGAGCACGGTGAATCATAACTGGCCTATGAGACTCATTATCAGATCCTTTATAGGTTAAATCAAAACGCTCTGGTAAATTATAATCTACCTGAATTGTTCCTAATTGCCAGCTTCTTCCTAGCGCATCCTTCACCATAAAGTCTAATTTAGGACCATAAAAGGCAGCTTCTCCTTCTTCAATTACATAAGTTAAACCTTTGTCTTTTGCTGCGCTGATGATCGCATTTTCTGCAATTTCCCAATTTTTTGTGTCACCTATGTATTTTTCCGGCTTTTTAGGATCACGTATACTCACTTGTGCAGTGAAATTTTCAAATCCTAACGAACCGAACACATACATAACCAGATCAATTACTGCCTTAAATTCTTTGTCTAGTTGTTCTGGCATACAAAAAATGTGAGCATCATCTTGTGTAAAACCACGCACACGTGTCAACCCATGAAGCTCACCACTTTGCTCGTACCTATAAACCGTACCGAATTCTGCAAAACGCTTCGGTAAATCTCTATAGGACCATTGTGTGCTTTTATATATTTCACAGTGATGCGGGCAATTCATAGGTTTTAACAAAAACTCCTCATCATCATTAGGGGTTTTTATAGGCTGGAAAGAATCTGCTCCATACTTTTCGTAGTGTCCCGAGGTAACATAAAGTTCTTTAGAACCTATATGCGGTGTCACTACCATTTCATAACCCGCTTTTTTCTGAGCTTTCTTTAGAAAGTCTTCTAAACGCTCCCGTAAAGCGGCCCCTTTAGGCAACCATAGGGGAAGACCTTGACCTACACGCTGAGAAAAAGTAAACAATTGTAACTCTTTACCTAATTTTCTATGATCCCGTTTTTTTGCTTCTTCTAATAATTCTAGGTATTCTTTTAAGTCCTTTTGTTTAGGAAAGGAAGTACCGTAAAGCCGAGTCAATTGTGGGTTTTTTTCATCTCCACGCCAGTAAGCACCAGCTATACTCATTACTTTTACCGCTTTGATAATTCCCGTATTGGGAACATGACCACCACGACAAAGGTCTGTAAACGTATCGTGATCACAAAAAGTAATCTCGCCGTCTGTAAGATTTTCAATCAATTCTACTTTAAAAGGATTGTTTTGATCCTTGTACAATTGAATAGCAGCTGCTTTTGAAACACTGCGCATCGTAAACTCATGTTTTCCACGAGCTATTTCTAGCATGCGCGCCTCTATTCTAGGAATATCAGTTTCAGAAATCGAGTGCTCTTTAAAATCAATATCATAATAAAAACCGTTATCTATGGCAGGCCCTATCGTTAGATTTACTCCAGGGAATAATTCTTCAATGACTTGCGCCATAATATGAGAAGTAGAATGCCAGAAAGCTTCCTTACCTTCAGGATCGCTAAAAGTAAAAAGAACCAAACTACCCTCTTCTACAAGAGGTGTCTTGGCCTCCACTTTAATGCCATTGAAGCTTGCGCTTATGACATTGCGAGCGAGCCCATGTGAAATGCTCATCGCCACGTCCATAGGAGTGGTGCCGCTTTCCATTTCTTTAATACTGCCATCGGGCAAAGTGATTTTAATCATAACTACAAAATATGAGCGGTAAAGGTAAACACTTTAGAGAAAATCAGCCGTATGAATGCGAACAGTTTTTACGTTTTCTGATTGTTTTTTATTTCTGAATGATTCTGCTGAAATTCAATTGATTTCCCTCCTATTTTTAGAGAAATACCAAACCAAAAGATTTGTATTTTATATTTAGAAATACGATACTGCTTTCCGTCTTGTGAAGAGACCTATACCTTTTAGAAACGAGAAAGAAACCTAGCCTTTAGCGCGAGGTAATGGTATGACAGCTATTTGATGTTTCCGTTTCCTAACCCTAATAAGATGTGAAAACAAAAACGCTTATTAGGAAGACCTATAATTGCCGAAATCAATACGGATCCACAAGATACTAATTGCTATTATTATTTCTAGTTAGGTGGATGGCATCAAGGCATGGTTTACGAATCTTAGGGTCCTGAGCTTGTTCTCTTTGGAATCCCTCAAGAATCTAGTAGTTATACCTAAGAAACATTCCTGAATTTAGAAGCAATAATATGTTGCTGTGACGAGAATGACGCGCCTTTTCAGGAGGAAGATACTTTGTCTGAAGATGGCGCCAGTATGGTGTTTCCCAGGATCATTCCAAAATTTTGCTAGGGCTGGGATTGGGATGATAAATCCGCTTTCGCGAAAGCGCAACAAACATCAAACATCAAGAACATTATCGGTATATCGTTAAGAAAAGCATACTTATATAGTTAAACTCGTGCAATAGCTTACCTTTACCGCTTAATTGAATACATGACATTTAAAGAATTAGGGTTAGTAGAACCCATCTTGCGAGCTTTGCAAGACCAAGGATATGAACGTCCTACACCCATACAAGCACAAGCCATCCCCATATTATTAGAAGGAAAAGATTTATTAGGCTGTGCACAGACTGGAACCGGTAAAACTGCCGCGTTTTCCATTCCAATAGTTCAAGATTTATACAACCGCCAACCGCCAAAAGGTAAAAGGCGCATCAAAACGCTAGTGGTTACTCCTACAAGAGAGCTAGCTATTCAAATTGGTGAGAATTTTACGGCCTACGCAAAATATACCGATATTAAAAATACGGTGATTTTTGGCGGCGTAAAACAGACTTCTCAAGTGTATGCATTACATCAAGGAATTGATGTATTAGTGGCTACTCCAGGAAGGTTGCTCGATTTAATCAATCAACGCTACATCTCTTTAGATCATATCGAGCATTTTGTGCTGGATGAGGCTGACCAGATGTTGGACATGGGTTTTATCCATGATATCAAAAAGTTGTTGAAGATTTTACCTCAAAAAAGACAGTCTCTGTTTTTTAGTGCAACAATGCCTAGCGCCATTGTAAAACTCTCTAACGAAATTTTAGGAAACCCTGAAAGAGTAACTATAGAGCCTGAAAAAACAACTGCCGAAAAAGTAGAACAACGCATTTATCACGTTAATAAAATGAACAAGACCAAACTCTTGATCGATTTATTAAGTAATGAGTTGAACGACGCCACATTAGTTTTTTCTAGAACCAAGCATGGAGCAAATAAGATTGTGAAAGACCTAGATAAAGCGGGTATTAAAAGTGCCGCTATTCATGGGAACAAATCTCAGGCTGCGCGTCAAAGAGCATTACAGCAATTTAAAGACGGAGACCTTCACGCACTTATAGCAACAGATATTGCTGCTCGTGGTATTGATATTGATGAATTGAACTACGTAGTGAATTACGATCTACCTAACGTACCAGAATCTTATGTCCATAGGATAGGAAGAACTGGTAGAGCTGGAGCAAGCGGTCTTGCCGTTTCCTTCTGTATGTTAGAAGAACGTCCTTTCTTAAAAGACATTGAGAAATTAATAAGAACGAGTATTCCTGTAGTAGAAGTACACGATTTTGAATTCAAAATGGAAGACGCAGCAGAGCCGAGTTTAAAGAAACAAGGCGGCGGCGGTCGTGGTCGTCCTCAGGGAAGAAACAACAAACCTAAGAGCGGAAGCGGTAACACATCATCGAGAAGCGGTGGGGGAAATCGCAACCGCAGTAGATAATCAAGGTTCTTAAATAGAGTCCATAGATTTAAAGCCTTTTATCAAATGATAAAAGGCTTTTTTATGGTGTAGCTTTTCTTTTGTTATTCAATTAAAGCTCTAATTTACTGGAAGGAAAACGCTCACCACGACAGATTCTTTTATAGGAACCAGTGAAATAAATTAGGGCACTTTAGGGATCGAAGTGAACCTATGATTATAGCCTGTTTTTACACTGAAATAAAAATAAAGGGCAGGACTTTAGTCCTTACACTACCACTTAAAAATGGATGTAATGGTTTTTTACGATCCTTAATGACTTAGATTTGTCTTATAAGTAAATGGTGAGAAAACCCTATCAATTAGCTTTTTTTTTAAGGATCAGTGCGGATCAGATTTGAATAGGATGTGCAATAAAAATTGTAAAAAATTATAAAAACAGTCAATAAATGAATAAATTTTATATCCTATTTTTAATCGTTGGAATTTTTTCTTCCATAAAATGCAATTCACAAATATCATTTATTAAAGGCTACTATATTGATAATGCGAACCAAAAAACGGAGGGCTTAATTAGAAATGTTGATTGGAAAAATAATCCGCTGGAATTTGAATATAAGAAAACAAAAGAGTCAGAAAAAGAGAGCATGAACAATGAATCTGTTAAGGAATTTGGGATCAACAATGTTTCAAAATATATAAGAGCAAGCGTTCAAATTGATAGATCTAGCAATAAATTCAATCTACTAAGCTATGATAAAAGTCCCCTTTTCAAAAAAGAA
>NZ_JBLIGN010000036.1:0-26649 GCF_047636915.1 Nonlabens sp.
TCTAAATTTTCATTGAAAGGAAGGTTTTCATCAACAGATCGATTTCTGGAAAGAATTGGGAAATTGGAGTTCATGTCTAAATTTCGAATTAAGATTTTCATAGTGTAGCTTTTGAGTGTTGGTATTTGGTTTATCGGTAACGACGTTTAGAATTCCAGGAACCTGAATACGTAGTCGTGTTGCTGGTTCTAGAATTAGTGTCTTTGTGTCTATTTAAAAATCCTGTTGAAGCTGTCATGATGTTTATATTTTGTGGGTATACCTAATAGACGACTACACTTTTTAATTGTTACCGTATATTCAATAAATATTTTTTATTTGAAATTTAAATTATTGAAAATCAATTAAATACATGCTAATATTTTTAGTAACACCATAAAAAAGCGATTATTTTTAGTAGGTAATCGCTTTGATTAGGATTGTTTCGCTTTCGCGAAAGCGGAATTATTATAACTTCAATCCTTGATTTCAAAGATTATAGGTAACGCATAGATAGTCCCCACCTGTTGTCCGTTTTGTTTTCAAGGAAGCATTTGAGGTAATAGATTTACAACCCTAGCAGCTTCATCTTTAGTTTTTGATGTTTTGCACGAGATTGTACGCCTGCTACATTTCCATTCTTATCAATTTTAAATGGAACCGATATCTTATGATGACCAGAAAGTTCTTTAGCTATTTCTGTATTAAAATTTTTATTTACAAAGGAAGTGATCTTGTCTGAGGGGCATTTTTTTATTTCTGCATTTGTACCCGTGCATTCCTCAAAATGAGGGCTTCATTTATTTTTGCAAATGGAAGATCCGTATCGCTTTCTAAAATAAATGCTTGGTCTGAATTTTTTATTTCTTCTATGAGGATAGTTTCTTTTATTTGTTCTGCTTCGTCAGGGTTACAAGACGTGTCTAATACATTAGTTGATAAGAAAGGAATTACAATAGCAATTTTTAAAATTGATGCTGGAGTACTTTTACTTTTTTGTAACCTAATGATTCTGTTTCTAAGGATCGATGATTTATAGAATGGGTGAGATAAACTGAGGTGATGACAGCCTAGGGCATTTTTTAATAAGGTAGATTGATAATCTTTTGTTTCATTATTTTTAATTAATTGAGCGTCGACTATATATGGATGTATTTTTTTCAATTCATTTTGAGCAACTTAAGCTATTGGATGGAACCAAATAAAAACACGAACCAACTCGCAATAGAAAAGCTCAGAGCTATGTTTTGGAAACACATGAATGTCTTCGTGTTTTATTATTTTTTGATTAGTAATGTGGCCTAAACTTTCATCAATAAATATAAAATTGAAGAAAGAACATGCAATGCCTGTATTTGTTTTGGAGACTATCTTAAATCAGTTTTGTCTAGTAACAACACCTATACGTATTAATGGATTGATGTTAATGATTTTAAAAACAAGTAATAGAGTACTGACTATAACTCCTAAGCAACAGCTAATTAAAACAAATAAGCTTAAAGAAAAGGATTTACTAACCTCATTAGTAACCTCTTGAGAATAGTTAATAATAACTGGAGATAGACAGCTCAAATTATTGCCTAAGGCTTGAGTTAATTGAGATGGCAGGAGTATATGTACAAAAGGGGCTCCAATACTCAGTAAAGGAATACAAAGCAAATAAAGCCGATTTCATTGAAAAAAGGTTTGCTTTCTTAGAAATAGCTAGTAAACCCCATATAACAGCACGGCCAAAACGGATCTGTGGAGGAGATGCTGTATCATGATCTTTGGTTATTAAAAAAGTTTTATGCAGGTACTGCTTGCGCGCAAGCGTCGTTATTTATGGAGTTGTTCTACTTTTTATATATAAAGACAGCTGTACGTCTACGGCAATCGCTTTTCCATCCTTCATGGCAGGCATATAATGTGGTTGTCTGCCCATAATTTTGACAATATCATATCTTAACGATTCCCAAGAAGGTCCTGTTGACACTTTAACATTAGCAATCTTGCCAGCTGTATCAATAGTAAAGTTGAGGGTTATCAATCCATCTATATATTGTGAGCTGTCCTTTACAGAGGTAGTGATATCATAATTCAATTGATTGGTTAAATCTACCACCAAACACTTTTTCAATTCGCTTTCATCAATAACATGGCAATCTTCAGATCTAGGAAGTAAAAAGCCTTCTTTTATCTCGTTATCATTTTCATCCTTATAATAAAACATGGGTTGTGCAATTCTTGCCGTTGTGGTACTAGATAGTCTTGAATCAATACGGTCGTATTGATTTTTTAAAGCACTAGCTTCTGGAGTGTTTAAAAATTCTTTTTCTTTCTTTTTCCATTTCTCATTGTGTATTTGAACATAATTGGCACCTTTCTCCAACGAGTAATTTTTAATCTGTATCTCATCTAGAGATTTCAAATCTTTTAAGCTGATGGAGTCCAGTTTTTTTAGACTTTTATTCAACTCGCTTATTTGAACTTCAAGTTTTAAGGCTTCTTTTTTAGCGGTAGTACAGGAGGTATAAATAACAGTACTCAATAGAAGTAGGAGAATACTCGCATATCTAATGCGTGCTATCTTAGGTGTGGATTCTTTATATAACATAGTTATTCTAGTTTTGATAGTTTTAAAATCAAAAAACATATTTGCAAAGGGTATCTCACTCGCTGCAAAGGTTTCATTCATTAACAAATCGGTGTAATTTTTTCTTCCTAATTGATGCACAACGGCACGATCGGCAAGTAGCTCATGGGTGAGTTTTAACCGTTTAAGAAATAGGTAATGGAATAGATTGAACCATAATAGTATATTCAATAACTGATAAAATATTAAATCAAGATGATGTCTTTGTTTAATATGGACATATTCGTGAGCAAGTACAGTTGTCAGATTCTCTTTTTTAATTTGGTCTCCGATGAATACAGTTCCCATAAAAGAAAGAGCCAGACTGCTATTAGGAATCGTGTAGAAATCCTTTCCTTCAATTTGACTTTTGATTCCTTTTGATTTTAAAGAACTTAAGCTGTAATAGTTTTTAAAGAACCAGATCAATGAAATGCTGGCCCCAGCGAAATACATCCACCACCAAGAAAACTTTAAGGCAGTTTTTTGTGCTGTAAGAGGTTCTGGTTGTAATGCTATAGTAGTAACATCATAAGGTATTTGAAGCTCTTGAACAGTCGCAGAAGTTTCTATTGAAACGGTTTCCTTAGTAACTAGAGTTTGATTCAAAGCGCTGACATTTATAAAGGGAATCAACCATAATAGCAGTGGAACGATCAAAAGATAAGCTCGGTTGTTATTTAAAAAAGTGGTTTTCTTGAGGAGCACTTCATAAATCAACAGAGCAAATACATGCAAAATAAAAACGGTGGTGAAGTAATTTTGCATAATTAGTCTTTATTTACTTCTTTTAAAATCTCTTCAAGATCTTGAACGGAAAGATCTTCTTGTTCCATAAAAAACGAAACCATACTTTTAAAAGAACCTTTAAAATAATTACTGGCTAGTTTTCCGGCTGAAGCTGCTGTGTAGGTAGCTCTATCCACCTTAGGGAAATAGATGTGGCCGCGACCTTCTTTACGATAATCGACAAATCCTTTGTTTTCTAGAATCCTAATGATGGTAGAAACGGTATTGTAAGCCGGTTTGGGCATGTCCATTTTATCAATAATACTGGCTACGTTTGCCTCTTGAAGCGCCCATAGGTATCGCATTATTTCTTCTTCGGCAGTGGTCAGTGTTTTCATATTTGAACTAGGATATAAGTTCAAATATAAACTAAGAGTTTAGTTTAAACTAATTATTTAGTTAAATAATAACATACAATAGAATAAACTGCTCAAAATAAGTACTCAAGTAGTTATCGGTAAAAAATATAGGAGTGGTAATGCGCTGTAAGTTGTTGGGACTAGTTACTTATTTCTTCCCATAACTTCTCAGAAGTAAGTCTATAAGTACCTTCAAAATCCCAGGAACACTCTTCTGGAGAAATAACAGATAAGAATGGTAGCCCATCTTTACGCCCTTTATAGAGGTGATAGGTTTCACCTACTATAGGTTCAAATGAGAATTTTGCTCCATAAACGAGTTGATTATCCTCATACTTCTTAACCATTCCATCATATTGAGCTTTGAGCTGGTCAAATTGGGATTTGATTTCATGATTGACCTTATTTATATTGATCTGTTTCCATGAGGTGATATCAGGAGTTGTAATTTTAGGAGCAGACACACCACTTGAATAGGGAAGAAGTGCTGCATTGTAAGTGCCTGTTTCTTCATCATAAACTACATTGTCTGGTTTTTTATCTTTGCTCATCTTGCAAATTTACAACTTGCAGTTTTGTTCTGTAGAAGATTAACATGATTTTCTTAAACAAGAAATCGAGACTGAATCAACGGTCTCGATTTCACTAATTCATCAATTTCCCCAAACTGTTAAATAGTACGGCTAACTTATTCTTTTTTAATCCTTCTACAAAGGGTGACTGAATGATCATACCTTCTCATGCCTTGAATGTTACTTTTGGTCTGAGGAACGTCGTTTTAGCGAAAGCGTAACAATTAGAAACTTCTCTACACTAATTAACTATGACACATGAAATAAATTATACAGACTTTGAACCTAAGATGGTTGAAAAAAGCTTTTGGGGTGTAAAAACATACGAATCGACCGAGTTGGTCATGGAACAAGTTAACGAGTGGACTAGGAAAAATTACAATCGTGAAATTATCAATGTGGAAACGCTGGTATTGCCTAATTCTAACGATACACTTAAAAAAGGCAATACGCGTAGGCTTTCTTTTCAAGGCGGCTATGTGTATCTGATTCAAACCATACGGGTGTGGTACAAATAGGCATGCTTTAAATTTTATCTCCATCAGGAATAAAATAACCGCCTCTAAATGCTCAAAGCCTGTTTCATACCTGCATTGCCCTTATATTTGTTCAAAATCGATCTTATGTCCATACATTGGAAAACTGCTATAGAATTTGAAGATATCACGTATAAAAAATGTGACGGAATTGCTCGTATTGCTTTTAACAGACCAGAAGTGCGCAATGCCTTTAGACCTAAAACAGTGAGCGAGCTTATCAAAGCTTTTTATGATGCACAAGAAGACTTGTCTATAGGAGTAGTCATTCTTACTGGTGAAGGGCCTTCAAAGAAAGATGGCGGATGGGCATTTTGCAGTGGTGGAGATCAAAATGCTCGTGGACACGATGGTTATAAAGATGATTCTGGAACGGGACGTCTTAATATTCTCGAAGTACAACGCATGATACGTTTTATGCCCAAAGTAGTGATTTGCGCTGTGCCAGGTTGGGCGGTAGGTGGCGGTCATAGCCTTCATGTAATTTGTGACATGACTATTGCAAGTAAAGAACATGGTGTTTTCAAACAAACAGATACAGATGTTGCCAGCGTAGATGCTGGTTATGGAAGTGCTTATCTCGCCAAAATGGTAGGTCAGAAAAAAGCCCGTGAAATTTTCTTTTTAGGCCGTACTTATAACGCACAAGAAGCTATGGATATGGGAATGGTCAACGCTGTTGTACCTCATGATCAGTTGGATCAAACAGCATTTAACTGGGGACAAGAAATCCTTAAAAAATCACCCATAGCTATAAAGATGGCAAAATTTGCATTAAACGCTACGGATGATGGTATGGTAGGGCAACAAGTGTTTGCAGGAGAAATGACCAGATTGATTTACATGACAGACGAAGCAAAAGAAGGAAGAGAAGCCTTTTTAGAAAAAAGAAAGCCTAATTGGGGTACCGATCGTTATATTCCTTAGTTGGTTAACAGTCACCAGTCACTAGTTCTCTGTTTATAAAATTTTTGGCTTTGTTAAGAAAAGTGCCGTCAGAACGGGATTGATATTTTTGTGATTACTTATTTATTACTAGTTATTTGATCATGTAATTTCTCCCTTTTGGAAGAGGTATGCCGAACATATGGGGTTGCTTTTTTATAATAAATCCATGCTTTTCGGTTATTAGTTTGCTCTTTTTTACAACACCCCACAACTCTTTACCACATCTTCTATGTTAAGTTGCAAATGTTTAGGCAACATGTTGAATTTGGGTAAAACCGCAAGATGTCTATCCTCGTTAGAATCAAACACTTGCTTTATTAAAGGATCAGGATGACCTAATTGTTCACAAATGTCTTTTACGAGATCGATATGATGGATAAGGTTGTTGCTGCCTAAATGAAATATGCCGCGACGTCTTCTATTGATAATATAATGAAGCTGTTGAACTAGTTTACTAATGTGAGTAGCGTTGATGACCACATTTGAAAAGACTTCTATAGCCTCATTAAGTTTAAGCTGTGCTTCTATTTCATTAACGCGAGGAGATCCTACGCCGTAAATCATAGGTATGCGGCATATCACATATTTAGAAACAGGCTTGCGTAATAATTCGTTTTCAATTTTAATTTTAAACCTTCCATAGATACTTTCAGACAGTGTTTTGTCATATTCGTAACTAGGGTAATTGGAAAATCGGTCAAAGACATTAGCACTGGACAGGAAAATTATTTTGCAGTCATTCTTTTCTATATAAACAGCAATCTCAAAATGCATGCGTATCAAGCTAGTGACATTACCCCTTAACGCGGTAACTATAAATTTAGGTTTTAAATTAGTTAAAAGTATATCAAGACTTTCTAGTTCATAATCAAATTGATGAAAATGTTTGTTTTTCTCAAAAGCAGCATTATCTGTTTTGAAAGTCGCATGAACGTCAAAAAAAGGTGCAAGCTCCTTGTAAAGAGCATTTCCTATAAAGCCACTGCCTCCTAAAATTAGAATTCTACTCAAAAATGAATTTATTTAATTCTTGTTAAAACTATTTGAATGAACCTTGTGTTACACAAAATAAGCGCCTAGGTAAGTATCGAGATAACATTTCTTGGTTTTATTATCCTTTATAAATAGACACTAGGTTTTAGAATAATTAAAAAGGTAGTATCCTTAACTGATATTTGTCAGGTCGTTACTTTCCATTCTTTATTATGGAAGCGCCAGCGGTTTTCTATGTTAGTCGGAAATGACTAAGGAGTTTATTTTTTGTAAAAAGGTAATTTAATTACAGTTGCAGGAACTAGTTTTTGTCTTATCTGTATATAGATTTTACTTCCTGGCGTTGCAAAAACAGGTGGTACATATCCCATCCCTATTCCTATACCCAAAGATGGAGACATAGTGCCACTAGTAACTATTCCTAAATTTTTCTGACGGCTATCTTTTATTTCATAACCACCACGAGGTATCGCACGATCATCCATTTCAAAGGCAATTAACTTTCTATCCACACCTTTTTCCTTATGCTCTAGAAGTTGTTCTTGGTTTATAAAATCTTTAGAGAATTTGGTGACCCAGCCCAGTCCTGCTTCATAAGGTGAAGTTGTATCATCTATATCATTTCCATATAAGCAGTACCCCATTTCCAGCCTCAAAGTATCTCTTGCAGCAAGACCTATAGGTTTGATCCCGTAATTTGCTCCAGCTTCAAATACTTTTTTCCATATTTGAGCAGCTTCTGTATTCTTACAATAAATCTCAAAACCACCAGAACCAGTATAACCAGTAGCACTAATAATAACGTTTTCAATTCCAGCAAAGTCTGCCACTTCAAAATTATAGAATTTTATAGCACTCAAATCTACAGAAGTAATCGATTGCATTGCTTCTACGGCTTTTGGACCTTGGATAGCAAGAAGTGAATAATCATCAGATAGATTTTTTATATCTGCATTTACGATGTTGTGTTTAGAAATATGAGCCCAATCTTTATCTATATTCGATGCGTTTACAACTAGTAGGTATTCCTCTTCTTTAAGTTTATAAATAAGCAAATCATCAATTATGCCGCCAGTTTCATTGGGCATATAAGCATATTGAGCTTTACCTATCGAAAGTTTTGAAGCATCATTTGAAGAAATGCGTTGCACTAAATCCAACGCATGAGAACCGGTTATTAAAAATTCTCCCATATGAGAGACATCAAAAACACCTACGTTTTCTCTTACGTTTTGATGTTCTACATTGATACCTTCGTATTGCACAGGCATATTAAAGCCAGCAAAAGGGACCATTTTTGCTCCAAGTGACTCATGTATAGAAGTAAGTGCAGTGTTTTTCATGTGTGATATTTTACAAATTCAAATGTAGAGGTTTCCTAGTAAAGCAGCGCACCTTTTAAGGCTTTGAAATCAGAAACTAATGCACAAAACCACGAACAATCAATTGCAAAGATTTAATTAAATTGTAGTAAACAAAAAAAGATATATTGAAAATTTTAAGCGTACAATAGCTCGCTGAAGCTGATCAATTTGCGATAGTAAAACAACAAACATCTAGTATAGAGTTAATGAAACGGTAGGCAATACTGGTCTTTGAAAGAATCCACCAATGATTAAAGGGTGCAGCTGTACCTACTGAGATATTTTGCAGAATTGGGAATAATGGAGGCGATGGTCTGGCTATAGCTAGACACACGATCCAACACGGTTATCAATCCACCGATTATTTTACGAATTACAGTAAATAAACAGCGCCAGATTTTCTGGCAAATTAGGATCGCATCAAAGATGTTGTTAAGCAATGGCCTATTTTGTGAAGTGGTAAAGAGGATATTCAAGAGTTTACATCACAGGATATTATCAAAGACATTATTTTTGGAACAGGAATGAATAGACCTGTTGTTGGATGGATAGCAGCTTTGATAAATTATTTAAATAGCATCAAAGCTTTTAAAATCGCCGTAGACATGCCTAGTGGTTGATACGCAAATACATTACACAAATCTAAGGTTGTTATTCTAGAAATATTTCATAGCCTTACTGTGTAAACGCCCAACTTTTTTTTCTTCCTAAAACGGCTCCGTTTGTTGACATATTTGAAGTCATTAACACAGGCTTAGATCCAAAATTTCTGAGACAAGCTGCTCCACATAGAACAATTAATTACACCAGAAGCGGGTCAAAATATGTACAAGCCTTGTAAAAAAAAGCACTTATAAAGGTACATATGGTCATGTACTTTCCTTTGCTGGTAGCAAGGGTAAAATGGGTGCAACCGTTTTTTGCGCTAGAGCCCGATGAATGCTGGTTTAGGAAAAGTGACTGCTTATATTCCACAAAATGGGAATGATATTTTACAGTCTTCGCTGCCAGAAGTCATGACTTTACAAAGTGAAGGAACAGATTTTATTACCGATTTCAATCAAGAGCTCAAGGATGTTAGTTTATATATAGGATATGGAATAGGAGAGGATAAGGATACGTGTACCGCTTTCGCGAAAGCGATAAAACAACAATTATCTCCTTCAGTTTTAGACGCTGATGGAATTCTAATTCTCGCCAAGCACCTGGAATTTTTGAAAGAATTACCGAAAGATTCCATTCTAACCCCTCATGATGGTGAGTCAAAACTTCTTATAGGAGGACGTAGCAATAGCTATAATAGACTGGAAAAAGCTCAAGAATTTTCTAAAAACAACTCCGGCATATTTGTTTTAAAAGGAGCGCATACCGTGACCATTGCGAGATGTGATCTTTACATAAATCACAAGTGTGATCCAGGGAGGCTACTGCCCTGATTAGTGACGTTTTAAGCGGTATTATCGCATCTTTTCTAGCCTAAGGATATCAGCCATTTACAGCAGCTACTTTTCAGTTTATACAGATGGAGTTAGTGGAGACCTAGCATCACAGACTTATGCTCATAAAGGTATAAAAGCCTTTATCATAATCTTACTTTATAGGGACTAGCCTAATAAGTTTCTTTAAGGATAAGCTAAAGGAGCAATAAACACCACTAAAAAGAGAATAAATTACAGTTTTATTCTCAGTAGTTCGAGGACTATATTTAATATTATATATTTAGGAATGTTTTAGGCACAAATTTTTTATCTAAAATAGATGAGTTTTTTTCATCGTTTTACCAATGAATTCCCGGCAAAGCTTTTTAACTTTTTAATTCAAAAACCAACCATCGATGATTATACGCGAAATAAACGCCATGAGAGGGCCTAATTACTGGTCCATAAGACGCCACAAACTTATTGTAATGGTGTTAGATTTAGAAAAAATGGAAGAGTTCCCTACGGATAAAGTCCCTGGATTTTCAGATCGATTAAAAGAGATGTTTCCTACTATGTATTCCCATCGCTGTTCTGAAGGTTGTCCAGGAGGATTTTTTATGCGTGTCGATGATGGAACCTGGATGGGTCATGTAATTGAGCATATTGCCTTAGAAATTCAGACTATCGCAGGAATGGATACTGGTTTTGGAAGAACTCGTGGTTATGGTGAAGAAGGTGTTTACAATGTCGTATTTTCTTATATGGAAGAAAATGTGGGACGGTATGCTGCTGAAGCTTCTGTAAGAATTTGTGAAGCTTTAATAGCAGCAGAAGACTACAATATGGAAGACGACATACAACAAATGCGAGAATTGCGGGAAAGTAGTCGTTTAGGACCTAGTACAGGTTCTATTGTACAAGAAGCAGAAGCTAGGGGAATTCCTTGGATAAGATTGAACAAATATTCCCTTGTTCAATTGGGTTATGGAGCAAATCAAAAACGCATTCAAGCTACGGTCACTAGTGAAACAAGCAGTATAGGTGTAGAGCTCGCTTGTGATAAAGAAGATACTAAATTTCTTTTAGAACAGGCTGAGGTTGAAGTGCCCAAAGGAGAGATTATAAGGCGTGAACGCAGTTTAGAAGCGGCTTGTAAGCATTTAGGTTATCCTTTAGTAATAAAACCAGTAGATGGAAACCACGGTAGAGGTATTACGGTAGATATTCAGAATTATGAAGATGCTTTAGTTGGTTTTAATCGCGCAAAGGAGAGCTCAAAAAGCGGTGCTATCATAGTTGAGAAATTCATACAAGGTCAAGATTATAGGTTACTAGTAATTAATAATGTCTTAGTTGCCGGAGCTATAAGAACACCTGCACACGTAATAGGTGATGGAAAGTCTACTGTTCAAGAATTAATAGATCAAGTAAATAGTGATCCACGTCGTGGTTATGGACATGAAAATGTATTGACTAAGATCACTACTAACGAGTTAACACTCCACATTATCAAAGATGCTGGTTATAGTTTAGAATCTGTTATCGCTCTAGAGGAAAGACTTGTTCTAAAAGATACCGCAAATTTAAGTACTGGTGGAACTGCAGAAGATATTACAGATATCATACATCCTGCAAATGTCAGTATGGCAGAGCGTATTTCAAAAATTATCGATTTAGATATTTGTGGAATTGATATCATGACCACAGACATCTCTAAACCCATTTCTGAAACAGGAGGTGCAGTTCTCGAGGTGAATGCAGGACCAGGTTTTAGAATGCACTTAGCACCAACTAGTGGATTGCCCCGTAATGTGGCCGCTCCAGTAATTGATAAATTATTTCCAGTAAAAGGAGATACAGGCCGTATTCCCATTATTGCAACATCTGGTACTAATGGAAAAACGACCACAACTCGTTTAATAGCTCACATTGCAAAAATGACCGGCTATCGTGTGGGTTACACCACTAGTGACGGTGTGTATATCCAAAATAGATTATTAATGACAGGCGATTGTACTGGTCCTGCTAGTACCGAATTTGTTCTTAGAGATCCTACTGTAAATTTTGCTGTTCTCGAATGTGCAAGAGGAGGATTATTAAGAGCTGGACTAGGTTTTAAAAAATGTGATGTGGCAGTAGTCACTAATGTTTCAGGTGATCATTTGGGTTTAAAAGGAATCCATACACTTGAGCAATTAGCCAAAGTAAAAGCAGTCGTCCCGGAAACTGTTTTACCAGATGGTTATGCCATTTTAAATGCAGATGATGATCTAGTTTACGATATGCGTCGCAACTTAGAATGCAACGTGGTGCTGTTTTCCATGGATGAGAATAATCCAAGGATTAAAGCATTACAACGTTTAAACGGTATTACAGCAGTTTATGAGAATGGCTGGGTGACTATTTGCCGAGGGGAGTGGAAAATGCGCCTGATGAAAGCAGAGCATATTCCTTTAACTTATGGTGGTAAAGCAAAATTTATGATCCAAAATGTGCTAGGTGCTGTTCTTGCAGCTCATGTGCAAGGTATCAGTATTGAAGATATGAAAGCGGCCTTGGAAACCTTTATTCCATCTTCTTCACAAACTCCAGGAAGATTGAATTTATTTGAGTTTAAAGATTTTACTATTCTTTTAGATTATGCTCATAATCCGGCAGGAATGAGAGCCCTTAATATGTTTACAGATGAGTTAGAAGCAACGGTAAAAGTGGGTATAATCGCGGGTATAGGGGACAGACGAGAGGAAGATAATAATGAAATGGGAAGCATCGCTGCAGACATGTGTGATGAAATCATTATTAGACAAGACAAACGGTTAAGAGGGAAAACAGAAGAGCAGCTTATTAAAATGCTCGATGATGGTATTAGGATGAGAGATCCTAATAAAAAGATAACCATTATACCTTCTGAAAGAGAAGCGATTAAGTTTGCTGTGAAAAATGCAGTAAAAGGATCACTCATTATTTTATGTAGTGATGTAGTGCCAGATGCGCTGGAACTCGTTAAAAAGTTAAAGGAAATGGACAATCGTGGGGAATTGCATTTGTTGGATTAGGTGAGGTGGTAATTTATTGATTTAATCATTCTTAATTTATAGAATATAATTGTGTACGAGGTATTCATTTTTTGTTTTCCCATTCCTAATGGGAGAAAAAGTTACTTAAAAGAGAATTCAGAACAAGTCTGCTATTTAGCACCCATGGCTGTCGGTAGGGAAATATTTATTTGGTGGAATCCATCAAACAAGCCTTCTAAAATAAATTAAAAAGAATACATGAAAAACATTTTTTCCATAGCCATACACGGTGGCGCAGGAACTCTAGTAAAAGGAATGATGACTCCTGATATAGAAGCTCGATATAAGAATGATCTAAAGACAGCAACCGATGCTGGATACTCCGTTTTAGAAGCAGGGAATACAGCTGTTGAAGCGGTAGAAGCCGCTGTGGTGGTTTTAGAAAACTCGCCCCTATTCAATGCAGGGAAAGGAGCTGTTTTTACAGCAAATGAAACGCATGAAATGGATGCTAGTATTATGGATGGTAAGACGTTGAATGCTGGTTCAGTTTCTTTGATTACTGGAATTAAAAACCCGGTGAGTTTGGCACGAGATGTTATGGAAAAAAGTGAGCACGTATTTCTAGCTGGTGATGGAGCGCATGAATTTGCCAAGGAGTTAAGGTATAAATTTGAGGATGCCTCCTATTTTTATGATGAATTAAGACACCAACAATGGTTACAAATTAAAGATACTGACAGTTTTCAATTGGATCATTCGGTAAAAAAAGACTCTAAATTTGGTACTGTAGGAGCCGTTGCTTGTGATAAATATGGGAATATAGCCGCAGCAACTTCTACTGGTGGTATGACCAATAAAAAATGGGGACGTGTTGGAGACAGTCCGATGATAGGCTCGGGTAATTATGCTCATAATAAAACCTGCGCGATAAGCTGCACGGGAAGTGGCGAGTATTTTATACGAGGCGTAGTAGCTTATGATGTGGCTTGTTTAATGGAGCACAAAGGCATGACAGTTGATCAGGCAGCACAGGAAGTTATCCACAAACGCATTCTAGAAATTGGAGGAGATGGTGGCCTTATAGCAGTAGATGCAAAAGGAAATATTTCGATGCCGTTTAATACAGAAGGAATGTATCGGGCGAGTAAGTCTTCTAATGGTGCTGTTGAGGTGTTTATTTATAAATAGTAGCTACCTGAAATTAGGAAGAAACATGCGGCAATAATTTTATTATTTTTAATCCTTTCGTGTACGGAAGAAATGTTAGACTGTGAAGGAAAATATTCACCCTATTATAGGTATAAGAAAGATGTTGCCTGGAAAGATAGAATACATAATACAAAAATTAAAGATGAAGATATTGCTATTAAAAAAGCAAATGGAACCCAAAAATGGATTTATTACTTTAGGACTTCACATGGATAAATAGGTTAATTTCCGTAATCTGGAAACTTTTTAGATGGACAGTGATTGTTAACTAATATATTTCAAGAATGGAAAACAGATTAAAAAAATAACAAGTATTTCAATTAGTATTTTCCTTGGTCAAATGATACCGAAACAAAGATATTTTATCTGCTCAGGTTTAAAATTAGAGACGGGTAAATTGAAGATTTTTTTTAAAGTATTAGGTATCGTGGTGGGCTTTCTTTTTGTCCTTGCTATTGGGTTTATTATTTATTTCGATCTGTGAAGTACGACCCGAATTGAGAAAATAAAAAACATGCTTAAAGGGTAGAGAATTTTGAATCTTTAGTTAGTGTTGAGCATAAGGAATATCCAGAGAGGATCAATAATTCAGGAGGCTTTTATCAAGGTTTTAAACAGTTGAATAAAGCCGTAGAACTAGATTCAATAAGTCATTTAGGCTATGGATGCTGGGTGAGATTGAGAAAAGTACAGGATGATGATAAAGCACTGGCGGATTTTAATAGATTACATAGTTTAATACCAAATGTAGTAGATGCACCTTGGGGTGAGGATACTGACTTTTGCGCGTAGAGTGCCATTTTAGTCATAAGGATTATCAAAAATCAATAGAATTGTTTGATCTCGATATGGAGCTCCGTAGGGAGAATTCTTTTGATATTTATTCTTTACTTATATCTCGGACTTTGCGGATATAAACTTGGAAATTATGAGCCATCCAATGTCAAATTCAGTAGACCTTTAAATGAATCAGAATTTATAACGCAAGGCTATTTTGGTATGGCAAAAGTTTACAAAAAGCTGGGAGAATTTGATAAAGCGAAAGAAAATATGGAAACATCAGAAGAACTTATTGGTTCAAAACGAGAAGAAATACACAACGAATTTTTGAATGAAATATATCTGTCGAAAGTGGTAGAATTTAAAAAGCATTTTAATTGAGAAATAGCATTAAAATTCACACTTTAGAGCTTGCAGCGGCATCCTTTTATCTTGTATCCTGTTTAAATTATCACACCCCTATAAGTAAAAATAAACAACGCCATGCAGGGGTTTATGATACGGGAATAGCATAGGGTAACACACAAATAATTCTATTATAAACTTAAAGCCATATCCATGGAGTATCCAAAATCTCCCATATGTAAAACAGTCGCCTTTTTAACTTTTAAACCGGCCCTATTAGTGTTCGATAACAAGGGAAAGGTTTTATGGAGTAGTTGTAGTAGTTCTCTATGAAATCCACTTCTAGGGTTTATTTCACCTTTTTATCTATTTTAGTAGTTTTTAAGTTTACTTCTTTAAATCTATTCATTTTAAACTACTGTAAAATCAATGAAGCAGCTTAGATCCTATAAAATAGGGCTATATTTGTCACTTTTCTTATGCTCAATTACTATACATATTTAAATAAAAACACCACAAAGTGGGTAAGCTTTGTGCATGGTGCTGGCGGAAGTAGTTCCATTTGGTTTCGTCAAATAAGAGCTTTTAAAAAAGAGTTCAATGTTTTGGTATTGGATCTTAGAGGACATGGGAATAGCTCACCCGCATTAAAGGATACTTTTAATGAGGCCTATACTTTTGATGCAATTACAGATGATATTATTGAAGTCTTAGAACACTTAGAAATAAAAAAATCTCATTTTATTGGGATCTCTTTAGGGACAATTTTGATACGTAATCTAGCTGAAAAAAGGCATGATCTTGTAGAAAGTTTGGTGATGGGCGGTGCTATTTTAAAACTGAATGTTCGTTCTCAGGTCTTAATGCGTGTGGGTAACATCTTTAAGTCTGTTGTGCCTTATATGATCCTCTATAAACTATTTGCGTTTATTATTATGCCAAAGAAAAATCATAAAGAGTCAAGGATCCTTTTTGCAAACGAAGCTAAGAAGCTATGTAGAAAAGAGTTTATCAGATGGTTTAAATTAACGGCACAAATTAATCCTTTGTTGCGTCTATTTAGAGCAAATGACATTCAAATACCTACCTTATATGTAATGGGAGCTCAAGATCATTTATTCTTACCTTCTATTAAAAGAGTGGTGAAACAACATATACAATCTTCTTTGTACATTGTTGAAAACTGTGGCCATGTGGTAAACGTGGAGCAACCTGAAAACTTTAATATAAAGACCATAGATTTTTTGAAAGCGATACCTTCTTGAATTACCTGAAAAAGAATTGGCTTTTTTAAAGGTACTGTCAAGGAATAAATATTTACTGAACGAAACTCACTCATTTCATGATTGCGATCCAGTAAGAGAGTACGTTAGAGTTATGACCCTAGTGTTAGGGATTGCAGTGGCATCCTTTTAACTTTAAAAGCCACTGCTAACATCACAAAAATAAATATAAGGTAAAAAGATACAACGCAAAGCCCGACTATATCTCATGGGAATGCGATATAGTAACGCCCAAATTAATGTCAATACTTCTTAAAAATGGCAGTTTTATTAAATAAATGGTGCCTCTATAGGAAGTACGCTTACCGTTCTACTTTTAATATCGTACATATCACTGTTAGATAACACGTGAACGGTCATGTTTGCAATGGTCATAGGAATGCCTTCCTCTAGAAGTTTCTCATTGTTATGTTTTAACGAACTACCGTCAAAAATAATCGCCATTCCTGATCCTATAACAGTGCAGTGAGTTCCTTGTTTAATGATGACTCCAGTATCTTCAGCAAGACCTATTCCTAATAAATGCGGAAACTTTGCAATAGCTTCAGATTGTCTTCCAAAACGACCTCTTTTTATAAAATGTGTATCTATAATTAACTCAGGTATCAAGCCTAAACCGTTACGCATTCTAACGGCTCCTTTGATAAATGACTCCGTAGCACTGCCTCCAGAAATCATCTCGTCGGACATAGCCATGGCTCCAGCACTGGTTCCAGCGATGACAAAACCTGCCTCGCTTTTATAACGCTCTATCAATACCTTATGTAGGGTAGACCCACCTATTTTTTCAGTAATTTTAGATTGATTACCACCAGAAAACATAATGCAGTTTGCTTTACGTATTAAATCTATAGAAGATTTTTTTTCTGAATCTTCTTTTGTTCTTATATCTAATACAGTCACATTTTTACAGCCTAAAGTTGCAAACGCTGCTATGTAATTCTCTCCTACTTCAATCGGTATGCTAGATGCCGTTGGGATCACTATGATATGTGCGTTTGTACCACCAGATTCTTGTACGACATGATAAAGGATGCCATCCTCTATAAAATCTAAAGTATACTGCTCATTCTCTTCAATTCCTTTATCTTCATTTCCACCTATAGGGATTAAAGTACCTTTAGGATAGAATGCTAAATTGTTATTATTATTCATATAACAAAAATAATTTTTTTAAATGGAATAGCTTTAAGTATTTCCTAAGATTTAGCAGTCATTGAAAAGTACACAAAGGCACGCATTGGACTTGATGGCTTGTCTTAAGTCTCTATGAAAGATGTTTTACATCATATGATTTACAGATCTGTATGGATTGAAATTAAAAAGCATTTGTGATCCAGTAACAAAGGTTTTTAATCATTGAAATTAGACAAAAGGATAAAGGCCGCTAAATGTAAAATTATGAATAAAGCATCGCCGGTATCCCAGGTGCTAACGGATACTACAAATGGATCCATTCATCACAACTGATGTCAGGAAATGAATCTATCTTTTTTTATTTATTGCAGGTATAATAGTCTGCTAACTATAGCTGTAATAAAGCTAAGTAGTTCTATCTCAACATGATTTGAAAGGACACTGCTCTCCGACTTATGAGCAGTTTAAAGAATTAGATTTTATACCAACCATTTTTGATGATAAAAGAGCGATAATTGTGGGCCGTAGTGCTAAATTATAAGTAGAACAAAGACACAATCAGTGTGAATCTTTTTGTTTAGTTTTACGTTGATTAAACAGCCCAAAAATGATACACAAAATTTCTTCGAAAAGATTAAGTTTTAATGACTTACATCATATAAATCAAAACGTTACAGAATTAGAGTTAGCAACTGACTCCATTGCTGTAATTCAAAAATGTAGAGATTATTTAGACAAGAATTTTGGAAAAACGAATAGTACGCCTACTTATGGGATTAATACTGGTTTTGGCTCCTTATGCAATACTCAAATACACAAGGACCATTTAACTCAATTACAGCACAATTTAATCATGTCCCATGCTTGTGGGACAGGGGAAGAGGTGTCAGAGCAAATTGTGAAATGGATGTTGTTTCTCAAAATTCAAAGTCTTTCTTATGGACACAGCGGTGTGAGTGTGAAATTAGTACAACGCTTAGTTGATTTTTATAATCACGGAGTTTATCCTATTATTTATGAGCAAGGATCGTTAGGAGCTTCTGGAGATCTTGCACCACTTGCGCATCTTGCATTACCTTTAATAGGTTTGGGTGAAGTAAGTTATCAAGGGAAGCGATATACAGGTGAAGAGATCAATTCTATCAAAGGATGGGAGTCTTTACAATTACAGTCTAAAGAAGGGCTTGCTCTTATTAACGGTACCCAATTTATGCTCGCATATGGTGTATTTCTATCGTTAGAATCTCAAAATTTATGGTATTGGTCTCATATTACTGCGGCATTATCGTTAGATGGTTTTTCCTGTAATATGTCTCCATTTGATGAGCGTATTCATTTGATTAGACCTCATAAAGGCCAACTTAAAAGTGCTTCTATAATTCGTGATTTATTGGAGAATAGTGAAATAGCAGCTGATGACAAAGAAAATGTACAAGACCCATATAGTTTTAGATGCACGCCTCAAGTTCACGGTGCTACAAAAGATACGTTGGATCATGTAGTCAAGACTATACTTACAGAATGTAACTCTGTTACAGATAATCCTAATGTTTTTCCAGATTCTGACACTATTATCTCTGGTGGAAATTTTCATGGACAGCCTCTTGCCTTGGCACTAGACTTTTTATCCATAGCAATGAGTGAAATAGCAAGTATAAGTGAACGTAGGACTTTTCAATTGATGAGTGGAACACGAGGATTACCTCCTTTTTTATGTAAAAATGCAGGTCTTAACAGCGGTATGATGATTTTACAATACACAGCTGCAAGTATAGTAAGTCAGAATAAGCATCTAGCAAATCCATCTTCTACTGATAGTATTGTGAGTTCTAATGGACAAGAGGATCATGTAAGTATGGGAGCAAATGCAGCAACTAAAGCCCACAAGATTATTGATAATATAAAAACTGTTTTGGCAATTGAGTTATTGACCAGTTCGCAAGCAATAGATTTTCAAGATAAACAGACTTCTAGTTTTTTAAAATCTATAGTATCTTTACTACGCAATACGGTGCCATTCTATGAAGAAGATAGAGTGATGTACGGAGATATAAGGCTTGCTAGAGAATTGATAGAATTTACAAGTTTAGATCAAGAGTTATTGAATTAATTAACCCGACGTCAAGAAGTGTCTCATTTAATGAACTAAGAAGGCGCAGCTTAGAATATGTTAAGCGTTTTCCTGATTTTATAAACGCTTTCAACTTAGCCTTTTTATTGTAATTTTATAAATCATTATTTTAGTATTGAGCTCTAAAAAACGAATACCTCAATGGATGTGCTTTTTCTCAAGCTTGTAAGATTTAAATCCCACACAAGCGCATAGTGTTGATAATGTAACATGGCTAGACACTGCATTTAAGATACTTAAATCATGAAGTAAAACGCAGTTCTTAATTACCAACTACCTATTCACATCAAGTTCATGTAATGGAGATAAAGTTTTAAAAGAGTCATAAAAAAAGAGTCTTGAGATGTAATTCTCAAGACTCTTTTAAAATTCATAGACGCACTATCCGTTATTCTGTAGACTGCTCTTCAGAGGGTTTTTCAGACGGTTTTTCAATTTTAAGTATAAGTTTGTCATTTTCTTTATCAAAGTCCATGAAAATAGCATCGCCCTCCTCTAGCTGGCTATTTACTATTTCTTCTGCAAGTGTATCTTCAATGTATTTTTGAATAGCACGTTTAAGAGGTCTGGCCCCGTATTCTTTGTCAAAGCCTTTTTCAACTATGTAATCTTTTGCCTCATCGCTCAAGGTAAGGTTATAGCCCAAGTCCTGAATACGAGTAAATAATTTTGCGAGTTCAATATCAATAATCTTATGGATATCCTCTCTTTCAAGAGCATTGAATACGATAACATCATCGATTCTGTTTAAAAATTCGGGTGCAAACGTTTTTTTCAAAGCCGCTTGTATCACTACACGCGCATTATCGGCTTCTGCACTTTTACGTGCAGCAGTACCAAATCCAACTCCAGAGCCAAAATCTTTTAATTTACGAGCTCCTACATTAGAGGTCATGATAATAATAGTATTTCTAAAATCAATTTTTCTTCCTAAACTATCTGTCAAGAAACCGTCATCTAGCACTTGAAGTAACATGTTGAATACGTCCGGATGAGCTTTTTCTATCTCATCGAGAAGAATAACTGCATAGGGCTTGCGCCTCACTTTTTCTGTAAGCTGTCCACCTTCTTCGTAGCCTACGTATCCTGGAGGTGCACCTATCAATCTAGAAATAGCGAATTTCTCCATGTATTCACTCATATCTATACGAATAAGTGAATTTTCTGAATCAAAAAGTTCACTGGCAAGAACCTTTGCCAGTTGTGTTTTTCCTACACCGGTCTGTCCTAAGAAAATAAATGAACCTATAGGCTTGTTAGGATCCTTTAATCCAGCTCTATTTCGTTGTATCGCTTTTACCACTTGTTTTACAGCTTTTTCCTGACCTATAACAAGATCACCGATAGATTTGTTGAGATTACTTAACTTTTTCATCTCTTTAGTAGCGATACGATTTACAGGTATCCCTGTCATCATACTTACTACTTCGGCAACATTGTCTTCTGTTACTTGGTCCTTATGCAGCTTAGAAGCTTCTTCCCAAGCCTGTTGAGCTTCGGCAAGTTGTTGTTCCAATTTCTTTTCATCATCACGTAATTTGGCAGCCTGTTCATATTTCTGCTTTTTAACAACACTATTCTTTTGCACCTTTACATCTTCAAGTTGCTTTTCAATTTCAACAATTTGTTCAGGAACTTCAATATTTGTGATATGAATACGTGATCCAGCTTCATCTAAAGCGTCAATAGCTTTGTCTGGCAGGAAACGATCTGTCATATAGCGGTTAGTAAGCTTTACACAAGCATTAATAGCTTCTGGCGTGTACAGTACATTATGGTGCTCTTCATATTTCCCCTTAATGTTATTCAAAATGATAATTGTTTCTTCTACCGAAGTAGGTTCTACCATAACTTTTTGAAAACGTCTTTCTAAAGCTCCATCTTTTTCAATACTATTTCTATACTCATCAAGAGTAGTTGCGCCTATACATTGAAGTTCTCCACGAGCTAATGCAGGTTTGAACATGTTGGAAGCATCTAAGGAGCCAGCTGCTCCACCGGCACCTACTATCGTATGAATTTCATCGATAAAAAGAATAATATCTTCATTCTTTTCTAATTCATTCATTACAGCTTTCATGCGCTCTTCAAACTGACCTCTATATTTTGTTCCCGCCACAAGACTAGCAAGATCAAGTGTGATCACTCTTTTATCAAATAGCGTTCGAGATACTTTTCTTTGAATAATACGTAGGGCAAGCCCTTCGGCTATAGCACTTTTACCTACACCAGGTTCCCCAATAAGTAGAGGATTGTTTTTCTTACGACGGCTCAGTATCTGAGAAACGCGTTGTATTTCTTCAGAGCGTCCTACCACGGGATCTAGTTTATCATCTTCTGCCATTTTGGTAAGATCACGACCAAAGTTATCTAGAACTGGAGTTTTAGATTTTTTATTTACCTTTTTATCTCCACTAGGAAGGAATAGGTTTTCTTTACTTCCGTCTTGATTGTCATCCCCGGAATCATCATCACTGAACGATTGTGCACTTACATCTTCAACGTATCCGTCTTCCTGAGAAAGTATTAATTTAAATTCATCCTTAACGTTATCATAATCTGCTTTAAGTTTATTTAACAACTTTGTTGTTGGGTCATTTTCATTCCGTAGAATACATAATAATAAATGTGCCGTGTTTATTGAAGTACTCTGAAAAAGTTTTGCTTCTAGAAAAGTGGTTTTGAGAGCTCTTTCCGCTTGCCTAGTAAGGTGAAGGTTTTTCTTTTCATTAACTGCTGCCGATGTATTAGGATTTGCAGGACTTAATATCTCCACTTTACGACGCAAATTGTCCAAGTCAACAGATAAATTAGTTAAAATCTCTATTGCTTTTCCATCTCCGTCACGCAGTAAACCTAACATTAAATGTTCTGTACCTATAAAATCATGACCTAATCGCAACGCCTCTTCTTTGCTAAAGGCGATTACGTCTTTTACTCTTGGTGAAAAATTATCGTCCATATTGCTTCTTTCGTATAAATGTATTGATTTTATTCTTTTCAAAAAGCATTCCGTATAATAAAAAAGGGTTAATACTTTGTTTGCTTTCGCGAAAGCGCAATTCTAAGTAGCTTTTACAACAAAAAATAGCGCTGTAAAACTTATCCACAGCAGGTATTTAAAAGTGTTAATAAAAACAACGCTAAACACGTTTCAAAGCCTCATTATTACTAGAGATTTACTTAAATTGCTATTTGTTAAAATAACTAATTTAATACAACCTGATTTAAATGGCAGATGGAGAAAAGTTAATCCCAATTAATATTGAGGATGAAATGAAGTCAGCATACATCGATTACTCGATGTCAGTCATAGTGTCACGTGCACTGCCAGATGTGCGAGATGGACTAAAACCCGTTCATAGAAGAGTTCTTTTCGGAATGTATGAGCTAGGGGTGCTGTCCAACAGAGGTTACAAAAAGAGTGCTAGAATAGTAGGAGAAGTCCTTGGTAAGTATCACCCACATGGGGATACATCTGTTTACGATGCGATGGTACGTATGGCTCAAGAATGGTCCTTGCGTTACATGATGGTAGATGGTCAGGGTAACTTTGGTAGTGTAGACGGTGATCCGCCTGCGGCTATGAGGTATACGGAAGCAAAAATGCGCAAGATATCTGAAGAGATGCTTGCAGACATAGATAAGGAGACCGTAGATACGCAACTTAATTTTGATGATACACTATCGGAGCCTACAGTGCTACCTACAAAAATACCTACTCTTCTGGTAAATGGAGCTAGTGGGATAGCAGTGGGAATGGCGACTAATATGCCGCCGCACAATCTAACGGAAGTGATCGATGGCACCGTAGCTTATATCGAAAACAATGATATTGATATTGAAGAATTAATTACCTATATAAAAGCTCCTGATTTTCCTACAGGTGGTATTATTCATGGCTATGATGGGGTAAAAGAGGCTTTTCATACGGGTCGTGGTCGTGTAAAAATACGTGGTCGCGTGAGAGTTGAGGAAGTGAAAGGTAGAGAATGTATTATTGTAGATGAGCTCCCATATCAGGTAAACAAAGCTGATATGATTAAGAAGACAGCTGATCTTATTAATGACAAGAAGATAGAAGGGATCTCTATGATTAGAGATGAGTCAGACCGCAATGGAATGCGAATTGTATATATACTCAAACGAGATGCAATCCCTAACATAGTTATCAACAAGCTATATAAACACACAGCATTACAGTCTAGTTTTAGTGTGAATAATATTGCCTTAGTTAATGGTCGTCCTGAATTACTAAATGTAAAGCAGATGATTTATCACTTCGTAGAGCACAGACACGAAGTGGTCGTAAGACGCACAGAGTTTGAACTGCGTAAAGCAGAAGAGAGAGCTCACATTCTTGAAGGATTGATTATCGCAAGCGATAACATTGATGAGGTTATTGCTTTAATTAGATCGAGTCAGAACGGTGAGGAAGCACGCGCTAAATTAATTGAGCGTTTCGAGCTTACAGAAATTCAATCTCGAGCCATTGTAGAAATGCGTTTGAGACAGCTTACTGGTCTGGAGCAAGATAAATTGCGTAATGAGTATAATGACTTAATGGAAACTATTACTGATTTGAAAGATATTCTTGCAAAGAAAGAACGTCGCATGCAAATCATTAAAGAGGAACTTGCTGAGGTAAGAGAAAAATTTGGTGATGAGCGTCGCTCTCAAATAGAATATGCAGGTGGTGACTTAAGCATAGAGGATATGATTCCAGATGAACAAGTAGTCATTACTATTTCTCATGCAGGATATATTAAAAGAACAAGTCTGACGGAATACAAAACCCAAAATCGAGGTGGAGTAGGACAGAAGGCAAGTACTACTAGGGATGAAGACTTCTTAGTAGATCTCTTTGTAGGGACTAACCACCAGTACATGTTGTTCTTTACAGAAAAAGGGAAATGTTTCTGGATGCGGGTTTATGAAATTCCAGAAGGAAGTAAAACCTCTAAAGGTCGCGCTATTCAAAACTTGATCAATATTGAGCAGGATGATAACGTGAAATCAGTTATATGTACGCAAGATATTAAGGACGAAGAGTATATCAATAGTCATTTTGTGATTATGTGTACTAAGAAAGGTGTGGTTAAGAAAACATCTCTCGAGCAATATTCTAGACCTAGATCCAACGGTATCAATGCGATCACAGTAAGAGATGGGGATACGCTTCTAGAAGCAAAACTCACTACTGGAGACAGTCATGTTATGTTAGGTCTTAAGAGTGGTAAAGCCATTCGTTTTGATGAATCCAAAACACGTCCTATGGGTAGAAATGCCAGCGGAGTTCGTGGAATTAGATTGTCTCATGTAGATGACGAGGTGATAGGAATGGTAGCGGTTAATGATATGGACTCTAATATTCTTGTTGTATCAGAAAAAGGATATGGAAAACGTTCTAGTTTAGACGATTATAGAGAAACCAATCGTGGCGGTAAAGGAGTAAAAACCATCTCAGTTACAGAGAAAACAGGAGGTCTAGTAGCCTTAAAGAACGTAAGCGATGAAGATGGCTTGATGATTATCAATAAATCTGGAGTTGCGATACGCATGAATGTGGCAAACCTAAGAGTCATGGGACGCGCAACACAAGGAGTACGTTTGATTAATTTAAAAGGAAACGATTCTATTGCTGCGGTAGCTAAAGTTGTCAAAGAGGAAGAAGAAGAAATAGCATCTGAGGATGGTATAGCTTCTGAAGCTCAAGACACAGATACTACTGTTGTAAACGATGATAGTGAAGAATAATAAATTTTATAGTATGAAACTTAAATTAACAACACTTTTTCTGGCTGTAGTCTCTTTAACTATGGCTCAGAAAAGGGAAATGAGAAAGATTGAGAAAGCGATAGATAAAGAAGATTTTGCTGAGGCTTTTGGGATATTTAATTCTATTGATGAGAATGCTGTTGAAACGGAATATGCAGGAACTTATCAGTTTTACAAAGCAGCAAGTTTAATCGATCTTATGGGTGTTACAAAGGCGGGTCTAGAAGATTTACGTGCCGCGGAAGCTGCTTTTTATAAAGCTAAAGAGCTAGGATTTAATGATCTAACATTAGAGCTTTTGTTGGAAAATAGGATACAAAAGCGCAAATTAGATATCGCAAATGAAAAAGTTGCCGCTGGAGAGCCCCAAATTGCATTATCCCTAGTAGAGGAGGTCTATGAAAAAGATCCTAGAAATCTTGACCTATTATACGATGCTGGGAATCTTGCTTATAGTAACAGTGTATTTGATAAGGCCATCGAGAAGTATGACTTGTTGTTAGAAAAAAAATATACAGGAGAGATAACTAACTACCTAGCTACGAATCAAGAGGGTATTGTGGAGAAGTTTTCCAATAAGACCGTTAGAGACTTTTCTATCAAGAGTAAAAGTCACACTTTACCCACTTCAGAAACAACTCCTTCTAATTTAGGCGATATTGTTTTAAAAACAGTTTGGTTATATACCAATCAAAAACAGAATAAACAAAAGGCAAAATTGATTTATGAAACGGCATTACAAAATCATCCCAAAGACACATCACTAGAACTAGTAAAGGCAGATGTTTATTTGACTTTAGGAATGATGGAGGAGTATAAAGAAGCTGTTGAGAATATAGACTTAGATATTACTGACCCCAAGGTATTTGATAATTTAGGGCAGGCTGCCATGAAAAGTAAGAATTACGAAAGTGCCATGCGATATTTTAAGTCCAGTCTTAAATTGGCGCCTGACGACTATTTTGCATTAGTGAGTTTATCAAATGCTTATCTAGAGACAGGTAATTTAGAGCAGACAACTGCCGCAGAGCAAGAGGAATTATATTTAAAAGCAATCAGGAGTTTAGAGAAAGCTCACGAGGTTAAGCCAGAAGAAAAAGCCGTAATGGGAACATTATTGAGTTTATATGATTTTTTGCAGATGAAAGAAAAGTCTGCAGAAATTAAATCTAAGATGTAGTTTTAATTTATACCTTTTATTCAGAAGTAGAATATAAAAAAGCTCTTGGATTAATTTCTAAGAGCTTTTTTTATAATTTCATTTAAAAAAAAATCAAATGATTTTCTTTATCACTCTCAGTTTATGAGTATGTAGACTCTTTTCTATATTGAATATACCGCTTTGATCTAGTCGATCTATACGAACTTTACCATGTGCATGAATAATATAA
>NZ_JBLIGN010000037.1:0-25707 GCF_047636915.1 Nonlabens sp.
AGCAGACCCGTTAACTAACAATCGCCATTTTGCAAATACCATGTTCAATATTATGCGTGGTGGAATTTTTGATAACAACTACGTAATTGAAAAGCAAGACTTCTTAGAGTATTTAGAAGCCGCAAATGTGGAGGTGTTTGAAAGTGCTCAAGAATTGCTTCAAGACCTACCAGCAGATTTTGATCTAGATAATTTAAATGAAATAGCTTATTCTCATAATAATGCGCATTTCAAAAGATTAGTAATAGAGTATCTACCTTTAAAGTTTAGTAGAAGACACGGTGATCCTAGTCGTCCATGGAATAAATTTTCTATCAATACACGTAGTGAAATTGATGGTTCTAAAATATTAGACTATGAAGGAAACTGGCGCGATATTTTCCAAAATTGGGAAGCTTTAGCTCATTCTTATCCAGAGTTTATTGATGGAATGATTCACAAATTTTTAAACGCAACAACTTTTGATGGTTATAATCCTTATCGAGTTACAAAAGGTGGATTTGATTGGGAAGTAATTGAGGAAGATGACCCTTGGTCTTATATTGGATATTGGGGAGATCACCAGATCATTTACTTGCTTAAATTTTTAGAGTTTATACAAGATTATTACCCAGGTAAACTAGATAGTTTCCTTAACGAAGATCTCTTTGTTTATGCAAATGTTCCTTATAAAATTAAGGAATATGCAGACATTCTACAAGACCCTAAAGACACTATTGATTTCGATTACCGTTTACAAGAGGTTATAGAAGAACGACGGGAACAATTAGGTGCAGACGGTTCTTTATTAAGAGATACATCAGGGGCTATTTATAAAGTAAACTTGGTAGAGAAGCTATTAGCTACTGTTCTTGCTAAAGTTTCTAACCTGATTCCTGAAGCTGGAATATGGTTAAATACCCAACGACCAGAATGGAATGACGCTAATAATGCCCTAGTAGGTAATGGTGTTTCCATGGTAACCCTTAACTATTTGAGACGTTTCTTGAATTACTTTAAAGGCTTTATTGAGGATGCAGACTTTGAGTATTCATCTATATCTAAAGATTTAGAGGTGTTTTATACAGCAGTAGGCAACACTTTGAAAGATCATCAAGGTTTATTGAAAGGTTCTCTCAACGATGCACAACGCAGAGCTGTCCTTGACGGTGTCTCTCAGCCAGCAAGTGATTATAGAAAAAATATTTATGATCATAATTTCTCAGGTAAAAAACAAGATATTTCAAAAGCTAGTTTACTTGAATTTATAGAGGTTACTTTAAAATACTTGGACCATAGTATAGATGCAAATAAGCGTAAAGACGGTATGTATCATGCTTATAACTTGATGACATTAGAGGATAACGGCGACGTGAGTATTTCCTACTTATCAGAGATGTTAGAAGGTCAGGTAGCAGCTTTAAGCTCCGGATATTTAACATCAGTACAGGCTTTAGAGGTCATGAACGCGTTAAAATCTAGTGCCTTATTTAGAGAGGATCAATACAGTTATATCTTATATCCTAATAAGAACTTACCAGGATTTGAAGAAAAGAACATCATTCCTAATGAGCTGGTTTCTAAGTCTGAATTGTTACAGCAATTGCTAAAAGATGACAATCAACAAGTCATCGTGCAAGACCTGACAGGGGTTTATCATTTCAACGCCAGCTTCAACAATGTCAACAGCCTTAAGAAAGCTCTTAAACAACTCGCTAAAGGGAGTTATAGCAGCCTTGTTAGCAAGGAACAAAGACAGTTAGAAAAAACTTTTGAAGTTGTTTTTAATCATAAAGCTTTTACCGGTAGATCAGGAACATTCTTTGGTTTTGAAGGACTAGGCTCTATCTATTGGCACATGGTTTCCAAGCTATTACTAGCGGTGCAAGAATGTTGTTTAAAAGCAGTTAATGGCAGAGAAAGCGATGCGCTAATAGGCGAGATGTTGGACCATTATTACGAGATACAGGCAGGAATAGGTGCTCATAAGTCACCGGAGTTATATGGAGCTGTTCCTACAGATCCTTATTCACATACACCAGCAACTAAAGGGGCGCAACAACCAGGAATGACAGGACAGGTGAAGGAAGATATTTTGAGCCGTTTTGGCGAGTTAGGTATTGTTGTTTTTGATGGCGTACTTTCCTTTAAACCTAGCTTGTTACGCAAGCAAGAGTTCCTAGCAAAAGATCAAGGCTTTAACTATATAGACGTAGGTAGAAATAAACAGACCCTACCTGTAAGTGCAGGATCTCTTGCGTTCACCTATTGTCAGGTTCCTGTGATTTATACGAAGTCTCTTCAAGAAAGTGTGCTAGTTGTATTTAAAGATGGTGAAGAGAAAACTTTTGAGCAATTGAAACTGGATAAAACAACTAGTGAAAAGTTGTTTCAACGCACAGGGGAGATCAATCATATAATTGTAAAGCTTATTAAATAGATGATGGAATCATAGATAATGTATTAGTTCGCTTTCGCGAAAGCGAAATTTAAAATTAACCCAATGAACATCAACCGCAGTTTTAAAAAAGGAATATTACTAGGACAATTATTGATTCTAGTAAGTTGTGGTAATGCGCTAAAAGAGCACGGAAAATTGAATCAAACGAAAGAGATTAATGCAGTAGACATCTTGGGCAACCCAGATTATCAAGCTATTTCTTATGGAGGTTATAGAGGAGTTTCTAGGGAAGAACAGCCCACTCTAGTGCAGCTAAAAGAAGATATGAAGATTATGGCAGCCATGGGGATAAAAGTGTTGCGCACCTATAATGTGCAACCTAATTTACCACATGCTTCTAATATTCTCGCTGCTATAAAGGAGCTTAAGAATGAAGATGCTGATTTTGAAATGTATGTCATGCTAGGAGCATGGATGGATTGTAAAAATGCTTGGACTGGATTAGAGCCAGATCATAACGTAGAGAGCGAGGCAAACGCTGGTGAAATAGCTAGAGCCGTTGCCTTAGCTAATACATATCCAGATATTGTTAAAGTAATAGCCGTAGGTAATGAGGCCATGGTAAAATGGGCAGCTAGTTATTATGTGCAACCTGCTGTTATTTTAAAATGGGTCAACCATTTACAAGGGTTAAAGAAAAAAGGGAAGCTTTCTAAAGATCTGTGGATTACTAGTTCAGATAATTTTGCCTCTTGGGGTGGTGGTGATTACATTTATCACACACCAGACTTGACCAAACTCTTGAAAGCTGTTGATTATGTGTCCCTACATACTTACCCTATGCACGATACACATTACAATGCCGTATTCTGGGGGACATTAAGCTTTGAAAAGAGTTTGATAACTCATGAGAAAATTGATGCCGCTATGGGCCGTGCAAGAGACTATGCAAAATCACAATATAGAAGTGTGGTGGAGTACATGACAGTAGTAGGTGTTGATAAGCCTGTGCATATAGGTGAAACCGGTTGGGCATCAGTGTCAAATGGGCATTATGGTCCAGACGGATCAAGAGCTACAGATGAGTATAAAAGCGCAAAATTCTATCATCTTATGAGAGACTGGACCAATAAAGAAGGCATTTCTTGTTTTTATTTTGAGGCCTTTGATGAGCAATGGAAAGATGCTGCTAATAAGCTAGGTTCTGAGAATCACTTCGGACTTTTTACTCTTGATGGTAAAGCAAAATATGCGCTTTGGGATCAGGTAGATGCTGGTGTTTTTAAAGGTGTAACTAGAGGAGGTAAGCCTATTGCCAAAACTTATAATGGCGATAAAGAGAAGTTAATGAAAGATGTATTATTACCACCTTTAAAATAAAATAACTCAATAAGAGGCCTAAAACCAACCAAAATGAGATTAATAAAATATGGAACAATTTGTTTATTCATTGCTCTTATGCTAAGCTTTAAACAGCAAGGTGAACAGCTCATAGAAAGAGAAATACTTGATGTAGAAGTTTACGAGACTTCTGCGTCTGGTAATAATTTGACTAAAGTGATGCCATTTGAAGTAAAAGACAGCACGACTGTAATTACTATAAATGAAAATATAACCTTCCAGACCATTACTGGTTTTGGAGGCGCATTTACAGAATCTTCGGCCTATTTACTCAATCGATTGAGTAAACAAAGTAGAGACACTATTATCAACGCTTACTTCTCTCGGGAAGGAGCAAATTACTCGCTAACTCGCACACATATGAATAGTTGCGACTTTTCTTTATCGCAATATTCTTATTCGCCAGTGGAAGATGATGTGCATCTAAAGCACTTTACTATAGAGGAAGATCGAGATGATCTGATACCTATGATTAAGGATGCTATGGCAGCATCAGAAGATGGGTTTGAGATATTTGCATCGCCATGGACAGCAGCACCATGGATGAAGGATAACAATAAATGGGTAGGTGGTAAACTATTACCTAAGTACTACGATACTTGGGCGTTGTTCTTTTCAAAATATGCTGATGCTTATGAAGCAGAAGGAATTCCCATATGGGGTTTTACGGTAGAAAATGAGCCGCTCGGAAATGGAAATAATTGGGAAAGCATGCATTACACGCCCAAAGAAATGACTGATTTTGTCCAGTTTCATTTGGGACCTAAGTTAGAAGCAGATGGTCACGGAGATAAAGTTATCCTAGGTTACGATCAAAATAGAGGAGGAATCAAAGAATGGGTAGATGAGATGTATCGTGATGAGGCCTCGTCAAAATATTTTGATGGTACCGCCATTCACTGGTATGAAAGTACCTATGATTACTTTCCAGAAGATTTACAGTACGCACACCACAAAGCACCAGATAAATACCTCATTGAGACAGAAGGTTGTATCGACTCACAAGTTCCAGAATGGAAAAATGACAAGTGGTACTGGTCTAAGGAATCTACCGATTGGGGTTGGGATTGGGCTCCGGAAAAAGATAAGCACTTACACCCTAAATATGCTCCAGTAAACCGTTATGCCCGTGATATCATAGGCTGTATGAACAATTGGGTAGATGGATGGGTAGATTGGAACATGGTTCTAGACCGACAAGGTGGGCCTAACTGGTTTAAAAATTGGTGTGTCGCACCAGTAATTGTGGACCCAGATAATGATGAAGTTTATTTTACCCCACTTTATTATACCATGGCACATTTTAGTAAATACATACGTCCAGGCGCTCAAGTTATTGATGTAGAACATACAGATAAAGACCTTATGGTCACTGCAGCAAAAAATCCAGACGGTACTATTGCCTTTGTTATTTTTAATGAAGGTATGCGAGATAAGAATTATAAATTACGCTTTCGCGAAAGCGTAGTAAGTATCAACTTAGGTGCACAGAGCCTGCAAACAGTTATAATACCAACCAAAAACTAAATCTTATGTCAATCACCACTCATAAAGTTCATTTTGGCCAGAAAATTGCTTTCGGTATTGGAATGTTGGCCAACCAGATGTTTCCTGCTGCACTAGGTATTTTCATGGTAGTCTTAGTCCAGAACTTGGGTTTTCCTACTTGGATGTGGGGTATTTTGTTTTTCCTTCCTCGCGTATTTGATTCAATTACCGATCCCATCATGGGTTTTATTTCAGACAACACCAAATCAGTCTGGGGTAGGCGTAGACAATACGTTTTGATAGGAGCGGTGATGATGGGTATATCTTTTAGTATGATGTGGCAACTTTATGAAGTAGATGGTTTAAGTTATAACTTTGCTTATTTTTTATTGTGGTCCTTACTTTTCTACCTAGGCTTGACCATTTTTAGTGTCCCTTATGTGGCTATGGGGTATGAAATGAGTGATGATTTCCATGAGCGTACAGATATTATGGCTGTAGCACAATGGATAGGACAATGGGCTTGGGTAGTTGCACCTTGGTTTTGGGTGATCATGTACGATCCATCCTGGTTTGAAGACGGAGCAGTTGCCACTAGGACCATAGCCATATGGGTGGGTGTTATTTGTGCCATATTAGCGATGGTTCCTGCTTTTTTTATAAAAAGTAAATCCACTCTGGATGATGAAAGTTTAACTCCTCTAACTATGAAAACTATAGGAGGCAGTTTTAAACAGATTATCGATAATTTTAAAGAAGCCTTTAAGATCGAAGATTTTAAAAAACTTTGCTTTTCAACATTCTTAATTTTTAATGCGTTTAATACCGTTGCAGGATTCTCCTTTTTTATTGTAGTGTATTATTTATTTAATGGTGATGCTGCAGCAGCTGGTCTATGGCCTACATTATTAGGAAGTATAGGGGCTTTAGTAACGACCTTTTTAGTCATCCCTATTGTTGCAAAAATGTCAAAAACACTGGGTAAGAAGAAAGCCTTTTTATGGGCTCAAGGAATTTCAGTGATTGGTTATATTATGCTGTGGTTTTTATTTGTTCCGGGAAAGCCTTACTTATTTTTAATCGCATTACCTTTTTTCTCTTTTGGTATTGGAAGTTTATTTACTTTAATGATGTCCATGACTTCAGATGTTATTGATATCGATGAATTGAATACAGGAAAACGAAGAGAAGGTGTTTTTGGAGCTATTTATTGGTGGATGGTAAAGTTTGGTTTTGCCATTGCAGGGCTATTAACAGGAGCTATTATGTCATTAGTAGGCTTTGTACCAAATACCGTAAATACAGAAGCTTCAATTACAGGTATAAGACTGTTCTACTCAGGTTTACCAATCCTAGGTACGCTTACCGCAATGTGGATCATGCGTAATTATGACCATTCAGAAGAAAAGGCGCTAGAGATAAGTGCAGAACTAGCCATCAGAAAAAAACCTCAAAGCAAACCTATAAGTTCTTCCTATTATGCCTTGAATAAATTACAGTCCTTAGGTTTTATTGATGAGCATGTAAATTATCCAACTGACGTAAAGCGCGATGTTCCATCCATAGAGTTAGCCGCCCACTTTAAGGTAGCCTTAAATGCTGGATTACACGGTATTTGTTTCAGTCCTTATCGAGAGGGACAGGATGTACGTGATTCTTTGACGGGTACGCAAATAGATGAAAGAATGGATATAATTGCACCTTATACAAAATGGATTCGTTCTTTTTCAACAACAAAAGGGAATGAGCTTATTCCACTATCAGCACGTTCTAAAGGTATTAAAACCATGGTAGGTGCTTGGGTAAGCGATGATAAAGTTCAAAATGAATTAGAAATTGAAAGTCTTATTGAGCAGGCCAAAAAGGGAATGGTTGATATTGCTGTTGTAGGTAATGAAGTATTGTTGAGAGAAGAGTTAACTTTAGACGAGCTCTTAGGTTATATCAAAAGAGTCAAGGTTGCAGTTCCAGATATTCAAATAGGATATGTAGATGCCTATTATCAGTTTGTTGAGAATCCAAAATTAGTCGAGGAGTGTGATGTTATTTTAGCAAATTGTTATCCATTCTGGGAAGGTTGCCATATAGATAAAGCAACGGCATACCTCAATGAAATGCATAACATCGTTACGGAAGCAGCAAAAGGTAAACCGGTCTTAATTACGGAAACGGGATGGCCTAATGATGGATCTAAAAATCAAAATGCATTGCCTTCAAAGGTTAACGCGATGAAATATTTTGTAAATGTGGCCAATTGGGCAAAAGATCAAGGAGTAGAAACCTTTTATTTCTCATCTTTTGATGAGTCATGGAAAGTGCGTCAAGAAGGAGACGTAGGAGCCCGTTGGGGATTATGGGATAAAAACGAAAATTTAAAATACTAATTATGTCATTTAGAAACGAAGATTATCATCCGTATCAGGAATATCAAAAGCATCATGATCCTGACCATATAGACTGCTCTGGTGTTGATTTTACTGAGCATACCTCAGTAGAAGATTTAAGTGAATTATGGAATGAATCCCTAAAAAGAGGTATGCATGGGATTTGCTTTAGTATGTATGAAGACGGGCAGCAGCCTGGAGATCAAATCACTATGGAACAGGTAGAAAGGCGTATTAGAATAATGAAGCCTTATACCAAATGGGTGCGGTCCTTTTCTTGTATAGAGGGAAATGAATTTGTACCACAAATGGCTCATAAATATGGACTTAAAACTCTTGTTGGAGCTTGGTTAAGCGATGATCTTGAGAAAAATGAATTAGAGATTGAAGCCCTGATTGATCTTGCAAATAAAGGTTTTGTGGATATTGCAGCTGTTGGGAATGAAGTGCTTTACCGCAATGATCTTTCTATGGAGCAATTATTGGAGTACATTAAAAGAGTAAAAGAGGCGTTACCAAATATTCCTGTAGGCTATGTAGATGCCTATTATGAGTTTGTAGTACATTCAGAATTAGTGAAGCATTCTGATGTTATTTTAACCAATTGCTACCCGTATTGGGAAGGAACGAATATAGATTATTCACTAGGACACATGAATGATATGTTTAATCAGGTGGTTAATGTAAGCCAAGGCAAAAGAGTTATTATAACAGAAACAGGTTGGCCTAGTCAAGGGGAGAGTTTAAGAGAGGCACATTCATCAGCCGAAAATGCTATGAAGTATTTTATAAACGCACAGCTTTGGTCAAGTCAAAACGATATAGATATTTTCTATTTCTCCTCATTTGATGAGTCGTGGAAGAAAGGAGCTGAAGGTGAAGTAGGTGCCTATTGGGGCCTTTGGGATAAAAAGGAGAATCTTAAATTCTAGATCATCAGAATCAGTAATTTTTCTGCTTAAAAAATCACGATCTGCTGTCGGGGATTAACGTATAACTTTCTTAGCAAGTTGTTGTTATTGGATAGTAGGTGTGTCTCGCTTTCGCGAAAGCGAACTTTAAAAGCAGGCAGGTTCGTTATTTTATTCATTAATCATTCCTGTTGGCGGATAGTTACTTTAATAAATGCATACATTGGTCACGTATATGTTTTCTTCGGGTGGCTTATTTGACGTACTATTTATAAACTAATGGCACTACATTCACAGCTGTTGAAGTGAAAAATTCATGCCGCCATAAGGAGCTTTTTTACCTATAACGGGATAGTTGTGATTACCTCACGCATTGATCATAAACTCAAAGCATTTAGGTTTTCGGAGAATTTAGCGGATTTATTTTTTCTTTTATTAAGGCATAAATTTTCAAGCATAGCTTATGTTACGGTTGTAAATTTTAACGCAGAGAAAAGGAAAAATAAAGAGCAGAAAATTCGGAAACCTAGGTGTTTTGAGTATATGGATATAGTTGATTAGGTAACATAGAACTATTATCTGTAGAAAAAGAATCTATCCCTAGGAGATGAGGTGTTCTTTTCAGATGGATGATCTTAATAAAAATCATAGGTTACACAAATTAGTGTAACGAATTGATGAGCTTTACAGCCTCTGTTCTAAAGACTGTGGATGTTAAAAAATCATTCAAATAATTTGTGAAGACGAGATATTACATATTAGAGTAGTAAAAGAACTTTCAGTGGCTCCAATCGTTGTTTTGTAAGCAATCATTTTAGATATTCCGTTAATTTCTCAGGTTCTAAAAAAGCCCCATATTATTTACTTGGCCTCTCTGTTAAAGAAGCGGTACTATTTTATATAAATAGTACCTTTACGACTTTGATTTCGGCATAAATACGACTTTTAAAACATCAGATTATACAAATGAAAAAATCAAACCATCATCTCATAGTAGTATTGATAATAACAAGTTTATTGTTGAGCTGTAATAACGAGCCTTCACGTGATCTGTATCCTAAAGAGCTTATAGGAGGGTTTAACTTATTGCCTTCTGAGGAAACGGGTATAGATTTTAATAATACTATTGAAGAGTCCGAGTACTTTAATCAGTTCTTTTTCGGGCATATTTATTTAGGTTCTGGAGTAGCTATAGGTGATATCAATAATGACGGCTTATCAGATATTTTTTTTGGGGGAAATCAAGTTAATGATAAGTTATACCTCAATAAAGGTGATTTTAAATTTGAGGATATTACTACTAGTTCTAAAATAGATAGAGATTCAGGTTGGACTTGGGGTGTTACCATGGCCGATGTTAATGCAGATGGCTACCTAGATATATATGTAAGTAGGAATGGTAATTCCTTAAAGTTAGACGACAGAAAAAATAAATTATTTATAAATAATCAGGACTTAACTTTTACGGAAAGTGCTGCTGCATACGGTCTTGCTGATGCTGGTTTTTCTACCCAAGCCGTATTTTTTGATATGGATAATGATGGAGATTTAGACATGTATCAAGTCAATCAGCTACCCGACAAGAAACTAATTTTAGTGAATAAAATTCCACGGGAGCAGTTTAACTTATTTAGAGATAAATTGTATAGAAACGATAATGGTATATTCAAAGATGTTTCTTCTCAAGTGGGTATTTCTTCTGACGTCTCTTACGGTTTAAGTGTTAATGCCTCCGACTTTAATAATGATGGTTGGACAGATTTGTATGTTGCAAATGATTATGCAGAACCTGACTTTATGTATTATAATAATGGCGATGGAACATTTACAAATGTCATAAATGAAGAGTTAAAACATATTACTCAACTAAGTATGGGCTCAGATACAGGGGATATTAACAATGATGGTTTTATGGATTTGATGACCACTGACATGACGCCAGAAGACCATTATAGAGCTAAGACTAACATGGCTTCCATGAGTACAGAGATCTTTGATAAAATGGTGGATGCAGGAGCCCATTACCAATATATGTCTAATACGCTACAGGTAAATACAGGTTTAGGGACTTTTTCAGACGTGGCAAGTATGGCAGGAGTATCCTCTACAGATTGGAGCTGGGCAAGTCTCTTGGTAGACTTAGACAATGATGGCTGGAAGGATATCATTGTTTCTAATGGCATAAAGAAAGATGTAGACAACAATGATTTCAGAATTACTCTCAACAATTTAGATAAAACGACGACAGTAGACGATTTGTTTCAATTAAGTAAAGATGCACCATCACAGCCTGTAGCTAATTATGCTTTTAGAAACAAGGGGAATTTAGAATTTGAAAAAGTAAGTGAAAAATGGGGGTTTGATACTCCTAGTTTTTCAAATGGAATGGCATATGGCGATTTAGACAACGATGGTGATTTAGATGTTGTTGTAAATAACATGGAAGGGCAGGCATTTGTTTACAATAATAATGCGACAGGAAATTTTTTAAAAATAGCTTTTAAGGGATCTGTGAATAATCCATTTGGAATAGGGGCAAAAGCAAAAATTTATCAAAAAAACAAGGTTCAGGTGTCCGAGCATTTTTTGTCGAGAGGCTATTTATCTTCTGTAGAACCAGGTTTGTTTTTTGGAGTAGGAAAGGATACGCAAATAGAGAAAATCGAGGTAACCTGGCCTGATGGAAAGGTGAATTTATTTAAGGATGTTGCTGCAAATAAGACAGTAACTGCAAATTATGATAAAGCAACAAAAAAGGATGCTACCACTCGAAGGACCAAGACATTGCTTTCATCAGTAAAGCCAAATGATATTGGAATCGACTTTATGCACATGGAAAATGATTTTGACGATTTTACGGAGCAAATACTTTTACCATATAAATTGTCTCAGAACGGTCCATTTACAGCCATTAAAGATGTGAATAATGATGGGCTAGAGGATATGTTTATAGGTGGTGCTGCCGGACAAAGCGGTCTATTATACTTGCAACAAGAAAGTGGTAAATTCCTGAAGAGTCCATCACAACCATGGCAATTGGACAAAGCTAGTGAGGATATGGGAAGTGTCTTTTTCGACGTAGATGGTGATAATGATGTTGATTTATATGTAGCAAGTGGAGGAAGTGAGTTTAATATAGGAAGTCCGCAACTTAGAGATCGATTATATATAAACGATGGACAAGGAAACTTTCGTAAAAATGAACAAGCCTTACCTGTAATAGCTCAAAGCACCCAAAGTGTCAAAACCTCAGATATAGATAATGATGGGGATATGGATATTTTTGTAGGCACTAGAATGATTCCTGGTAAATATATTTTTCCAGCAACCAGTTATTTTCTTATTAATGACAATGGAGTGTTTAAAGAATCATCAATCGATGTAGCACCAGCACTAAAGAATATAGGAATGGTTACCGATGCTGTTTTTACAGATATAGATAATGATAATGATGAGGATTTGATGATAGTAGGGGAATGGATGGAAATCAAGATATTAACAAATAATAATGGTGTTTTCAACGACGATTCAAAGCAATTTGGGTTAGAGAATACCAGAGGGATTTGGTGGTCTATCACTGCCAGTGACATTGATAATGACGGTGATGAAGATTATGTAATCGGTAATCTGGGTAAAAACAATAAGTTTAAAGCTTCTAAAGAGCACCCTTTCAAGGTATATGCAAATGATTTTGATAACAACGGTACTAATGATGTCGTATTTGCTAAGTTCTATAAAGGTGATTACGTACCCATGCGCGGCAGAGAATGTACCAGTCAGCAAATGCCCTATGTAGCTGATAAATTTGGGGATTATCACAGTTTTGCTTCTTCCACTTTAATAGAAGTTTTACCGGAAGAAAAGATAGAGGGTAGTGTCGTTTATGAAATATCTAGTTTTGAAAGTATCTTATTGATCAATGAAAACGATAAGCTTATTGCAAAATCATTGCCTAATGAAGCGCAAATAGCTCCTATTAAATCAGTTTTTGTTACAGATGTTAATAAGGACGGTCATATGGATATAATTACGGTGGGTAATCATTATGGTGTCGAAGTAGAAACGGTGAGATATGATGCTGGTTACGGAGCTGTATTATTAGGTAATGGCAAGAATGATTTTAGTTTTATGCCAGTTGGACAAAGTGGTTTTTATGTACCCAAGGATAGCAGAGATATAAAACAATTAACCGTAAAAGGAGTAAAAACTATTGTGGTGACTAACAATAATTCCTCTTTGTCTGCTTTTACAACCCAATAAAAGCCTTAGAAATTTTAGATATAATTTAATAATTCCTGTCATTTGTAAAGGCAACTGTAATTTTTGTATAGGTATTCTGCACAGTTAAATCAGTTTATTAAGATTTGTGATAATATCATTAATTATGAAATATACCTCTTTATAATGCAAATTTTTTGTTTCTATAGATTAGGAGCTCTTTACAAAAGAGGTTAAATGATGCTATAATTCCGTGCCGTCGACTGTGTTTTTTGTATCTGTTAAATGAGTCGTTTAAAAGATCAATTATGGAACGGGTTATTTGCTTTGCTGGTACCAAAGGGGTTGTGATGTATCCCAATGATATATATATATATAGGATTCTACACCAGACCTTTTTTTTTAGAATAAAAAAAATTCTTAAAAGCGAAATATTTATTTTATTTAAAGCTCTGATTACGCACGTGTAGGGATTGTGTTTTTTTTGTTCCGTTTTGATTCAATCCATATTTATTTCAATTTTACTTTGTGATTTTACTAATAATATACGGTTGTATAGTTTTTGTATGGGTGATTTATTATTACTACATCGTTATAGTTTCCGATATTGTTCTTCATAATTAAACAAAATTGTATTATGAAAAAAATTACACTCTTACTAGGTTTCCTAATCAGTTCTGTCTGTTTTGCGCAGGTAGTTCTAGAGGACTTTGAAGGCACGCCTCCTACAATTAATTTTGTTAATGGACCAGGTACGGCAACGATCGTATCAGATCCAGCAACGGGAGGAACTAATGGTAATGTTCTTGAAATTGTTACTGGAGCAGCATCTGCACCTTGGCAACAAGCAGAACTTACGTTACAAGGGGACTGGCTTAATTTACAAGTAAGTACCAGTAGAACGGTAACTGTTGACGTATATTCCACTACACCATTTGATATGTTAGCGAAAGTACAAGATGGAACTGGACCTGTTTCAGCTACGGATGCTAGTCATACGGGATCTGGCTGGGAGCCACTTTCCTTTGATTTCACCATTCCTAAGGACGTTCCAGGAATAGCAAACGGTTTGTATCCAAAAATATTTTTCTTCAACCTTTGGGATAGTTCCGCAAATGGTGGAGCTGGCTTTTGGGCTGATGCAAACAATGCAAGTTCTGTAAGAACCACTTACGTAGATAATATAACAGCTTTTTCTGCTCCGGCACCTGCTACTTGTTCTGACGGTATTCAAAATCAGGGAGAAACAGGTATAGATTGTGGAGGTCCTAATTGTGCGGCGTGTCCTTCACCACCAACTGTAGCGGCACCGCTTCCACCTAATAGACCAGCTGCTGATGTTATTTCTTTTTTCAATGGTGCTGGTGTTTATGCAGATGTACCTGTTGGAACATTTGATACTTCTTGGTGCGCAAATAGCACTGCTGATGTTACTATTGCCGGAAATCCAACTAAATTAACCACTGGTGGGTTATGTGAAGGAATTGATTTTGCTAGTAATCGTGTAGATGCTACTGGTTTCACTAAGTTTCATATTGATTTTTATACGGATGAGACAAACATTTTAGGTAAAGTTTTTAATCTAAAACTAGTAGATTTTAATGGAGGTACTGGAGAAGATACATCAAGAACTATTCAAATTAATATTAATGACGGTACGAATCCAGGAGTTGTTGCAGGTAACGGAACAAATTGGGTATCGATAGACGTTGATATTGCACCATTTGATGATTTAGCTCAGATAGTGATCACTACAAATCTAAACAACGTTTGGTATGATAATTTATATTTACACAAAGGTATTACAGCTAGTGTAGGTGATGTAGATACTGCTGTGTTTGCTGCATATCCTAATCCAACCGTAAATAATTGGACAATCTCTGGTAATTCAACAATCAACTCGGTTGCTATTTATGATTTATCAGGGAAACAAATCTCTGCGTTAGAAGCTAACAATATGGAAGTAGAAATCAATACTACAAATATTCGTTCAGGTATTTATTTTGCCAGAATAGTTAGTGAAAACGGAACACAAACTATAAAGCTTATTAAAGAATAACAAGCAGTTATTGGACTACTACATTTATATAAGTCAAAAAGGTTGTCTGAAAAGGCAGCCTTTTTTTACATTACATCAGTAGTAACCTACCACTATACCAAATAATATTTTAATCATCTTTATACTAAAATCCCATAACAGATGCCTGCTTGGTCTTGACTGAAAGTATACCTAAGGTTTAATGTTATGTCTAAACCGGATAGAATAACCGCATTTTACTACACATTCGAAGGTCAAATGGTTAGTATTGTATTTAATTTATATCAAAATTATAAACGTATATGTTTTATAGAGTTCTTTACTTCTTTGCTTTTTTTACTGCATTATCTAGTTGTTCTAAGAAAGAAAAAGAGCCGCAGTCCATAGATATTCAAGAAGATCTAGCAAATGATTTAATTCATGAAACAAGTCCTTACTTATTGCAACACGCGTACAACCCTGTAGATTGGAAGGCGTGGAGTACAGAATCTTTAGAATTGGCAAAAGAGGAAAATAAGCTAGTGGTTATTTCCATAGGTTATTCGGCTTGTCATTGGTGCCATGTCATGGAAGAGGAAAGCTTTGAAAATGATGCTGTTGCCGCGTTAATGAATGATAACTTTATCAGCATTAAAGTAGATAGGGAAGAACGACCAGATGTGGACAAGATTTACATGGATGCGGTTCAATTAATGACTGGAAAAGGCGGCTGGCCGCTTAATTGTATTACCCTTCCAGATGGAAGACCTGTTTTTGGAGGTACTTATTTTACCAAATCACAATGGGCCAAAGTGCTAATTGAAATGTCCGATTTATATAAAAATGATCCGGAAAAAGTAATCGCCTATGCCGATAGATTGACAGAAGGCATGAAAAATAAAGACTTAATTACGGTTAATAAAGAAGCTGTTGCATTTAATACGGAGTCACTTAATTCTATAGTAAACTTGTGGAAGCCTTCCTTAGACCTTGTTCATGGAGGACAAGAAGGTGCTCCAAAGTTCCCCATGCCCAATCAGTTAAACTTTTTACTTCGTTATAGTGTGCAGAACAATGATAATGAGCTGCAAAAGCATGTAGAAAACACCTTGATTAAAATGGCTAATGGTGGTATATACGACCAAGTAGGTGGCGGTTTTTCTAGGTATACTGTTGATGAAGAATGGCACATACCACATTTTGAAAAGATGCTGTACGATAATGCACAATTAGTTAGTCTTTATTCACATGCTTATCAGTTGACAGGTAACGCGTATTTTAAAAAAATTATAGATGAAACATTGGATTTTGTAAATTCAGAATTAACTCAGAAGGAAGGAGCCTTTTATTCATCCATAAATGCAGATAGTAAAACCAATAGCGGTGTCCTAAAGGAAGGTGCCTTTTATATCTGGACTAAAAAAGAATTAGAGACTGTTATCGGTGCAGATATGGAGTTGTTTAGTTTCTATTACAATATTAACGAAGCTAGGAAGTGGGAAGATGACAGGTACATTTTATACAAAACAAAATCAGACGTAGCATTTTTAAAAGAATTCGGTCTAACCCAACAGCAATTAGATGTTTTGGTTCGTGATTGGAAATCAAAACTAGATACGTATAGAAAAGATCGAGAACGACCTTCTACGGATGATAAAGTCCTCACGTCTTGGAATGCACTAATGCTTAAGAGTTACGTAGATGCTTATCGCGTTCTAGGGAACAAAGAATATTTAGACCGAGCCATTAAAAGTGCGGAGTTTATAAAAGACAATCAACTAAATAAGGACGGCTCGCTATTCCATAATTATAAAGAGGGTAGAAGTACGATTGAGGGTTTTTCTGAAGATTATGCACACACGATTAATGCTTTTATTACTTTATATCAAGCTACTTTAAATGAAGAATGGCTGCATACAGCAAATGACCTTATGGATTATGCTATGATTCATTTCTATGATACCAACAGCGGTATGTTTTATTTTACTTCCGATCAACATACCAATTTAATAACGCGTAAAACAGAAGTTGTAGATAATGTCATCTCTTCCTCTAATTCTGTATTAGCAATTGCGCTATTTCAATTGGGTCATTATTACTCTAATACGGATTATGTTGAAATTTCAGAACGCATGCTGTCTAATGTTCACAATGACATGAAAAGGGCACCTGCGGCTTATTCAAACTGGTTGCAGCTGTATTTGAATTATTCTAATCCTTATTATGAAGTAGCTATTTCTGGAAGTAATGCTATCAGAAAATTAAAAGAACTTGATTCTCATTACTTGCCTAATATACTAATTGCAGGTGCTATGGTTGATAGTGATTTGCCTATCCTGAAAAATAGATTTAATATAAATGATACTTATATTTATGTATGTGTAGACGGTAGTTGTAAACTCCCTGTTACCGATACAAAAAGCGCGGTTGGTCAGCTTTTAAAATAATAATAGTTGGGCTATAGAGTTGACCTTATTGCTCTAAAGGAAGTGATAACGGTTTATAATCAAATGTCTGTACCTAAAATTTGTTTCCTCCATAAAATCAATCCGAACAAGAACTTTTTGAGATTTCTCTTATAGAAATTCATTTATTCCTTCATTAGAATATGGGGCTACAAAAAAGTCATCCCAACTATTTGTTTCACTGGATAATATACCTATTTGTGGATTAAATTCTGAGATAGGAATGGCGTTTTTTATTTGGCTGTTGGATATATGCAGCACGAACCAAAACAAATAAAGGTATGTATAACAGATATTTTATTGTCATTTGCTAATCTCACCACCGGTAGAACGCTATGATGGGTAAACTTTAAAAGGCGGTTTTAAATCCCTCATAATTAATATATTCAGTGATTTTAGATGGTCCAAAAGATCTGTTTTTGTTACTGATAGAAAAATCAATATTTGCAATTAAATCACCTCTTTAGGTTGCTCACTTTTAACATTTAGATAAGTGAGGCTGGAACATAAAATAATCATAAGTGGAGCAAATGAATAGTTCATAAAAGAGTTTTAAAAACCTGTTCCATATTTTGTATCAGTAGGTACTAAGGGAATTGTTCCGCTTTCGCGAAAGCGGAACAATTAAAATTTGCCTCATATTTTATATCATACTTGACTAAATATGCCGCCAGGTAGGAAACATAGCAAAAGAGTTATAGGTAAACCACAAGAAGAATTTACATTTAAAATAAAACCAATCGGCTGTTTATATGGCTTATAAGTGTCTTGTGATGCTGTCTTAAAACTGTCGTGTGCTAGCGGCTATTTCTAAAATACTCTTATTTACAACCTTACCAACAGATAAGCAAACCTAACTAAATAAGAATCCTGGACACATTTTTTTTTATTCAAACCCTTTAAAAATGGAGTTAACTTAAGAGACAACTTTTATTTACGATTAGATAATAAACTGACAACTTTGTAATAATCTAAAGATGAATGGTTAAAAATACCTTTACCTAACTTATTATTTCTTGTATTATGTTTAGGTATCTTTTAAGCTTTTCAGCATTTTTAATATTCTTTGGTAGGGCGTATCAATTTTTCTTTTTTGGAGCTCCTTACAGAGCTATTTTTTGGGATGAAAGTCTCTTGTCTCCTGTTGTAGAAGGTCTATTTAATTATACATGGCAAGAATATGCCACCAACTTAAAAGTCAATACATTCATAGAAAACTTAACCATTTTAAGTAGTGTTGTGTTTTTAGTTAGTGGCTTACTTTGTCTTTTTTGGCATCAAATAAGATTCCGCATTTTAAAAAAGACAATTCTTGGGACTGGTATTTCTTTGTTATTTTTTATGGGAATCTGTATGGTTAAATCAAAAAACTACGACATCCTTCAATTATTTGAGCTAAGCATCCAACTGATCGTTCCGTTAGTTATATTTTTTAATACCTCTTTAAAGAACATGGATGTATCGAGACTTTCTAAATGGCTTAAAATAGCAGTAGCACTAACTTTTATTCCGCATGGCCTTTTTGCCATGGGACTCTTCTACGTACCTGGTCATTTTATAGATATGACTATAAAAATTTTAGGAGTTAATGAGACGCAGGCAACCCAACTTCTTTTTGTAGTGGGTGTCTTAGATATTATGGTCTCCATATTTATATTCATTCCCAAGTTAGCAAGACTGACACTTGTATATATAATAATCTGGGGATTTTTAACCGCAGTAGCGAGGCTTGTTTCTGGTTTTAACCCAGATTTTTTTTGGTCTTCGTTACACCATAGTACGTACCTCACTCTCTACAGACTTCCGCATGCTCTTGTACCATTAATTATTTATTTAATCCTACCTAAAACTCATCATCTAACTTTTAAATTACTCACTAATGAAAACTAAATTACTCCTCTTTTTTGCATTTTGTTTAATGACATTTTCGGTCGTCGCAAACAATGACAAGTACCGGCTTATTCTAGTAGATGATCCCGCAACTACAATTACCGTAGCATGGAATCAAATATCAGGTTTGAATTCAACTCTTTATTATGATACTATTGATCATGGCACCAACACATCTGCATACGCCTTTTCTCAAACGGAGGACAGAGCGATAGTTTACAGAGGTATGGATAACAGGTTTGTACGTCTTACTAATTTAAGTCCAAATACTAATTATTACTTCGTAGTTTCTGATAGTCAAGGAGTGAGTCAACGTTACTGGTTTAAAACTTCTACTGATGATAATAGTCCTTTGTCTTTTATAGCTGGTGGAGATTCTAGAAATAACAGAATACCCAGACAAAATGCAAATAAGTTAGTAAGCAAGCTAAAACCGAATGCCGTCTTATTCGGTGGTGACATGACTGATGATGATACGGATCAGGAGTGGCAAGACTGGTTCGACGACTGGCAGCTTACTACGGCATTGGACGGTAGAATGTTTCCTATTGTTCCAGCAAGAGGTAATCATGAAAACCCAATTGTTATTTATAACCTTTTTGACACTCCAAACACAGACTCTTATTATGCGCTCACTTTTGGAAATGATTTGCTGAGAACCTATACCTTAAACTCTGAAATTTCAGTTTTAGGAAATCAACTGACTTGGTTACAGAATGACCTCACGAACTCCAATGGACTCACCTGGAAGATGGCTCAATATCACAAACCTATGAGACCTCATACGTCAGGTAAATCTGAAGGGAATAATGAATACGGCGCCTGGGCACAGTTATTTTTTGATGAAGAAGTGAGACTAGTAGTAGATTGTGATTCTCACATGGCAAAGACCACCTGGCCTATAAAACCTTCCTCAAGTTCGGGAAACGATGAAGGTTTTGTGGTAGATCAACTCAATGGAACAGTGTATACAGGAGAAGGTTGCTTGGGCGCTCCGTTGAGGCCCAATAACGATGACAAAAGCTGGACCAGGAGCTCTGGATCTTTTAATCAATTCAAATTAATATTTGTGTACCCAAATGAAATTAAACTAAGAACGATTATTGTAAATAATGCAGATCAAGTAGGCGAGGTTGCTAATAATGATCCTTTTACGTTACCATTAAACCTAGATGTATTTACACCACCTACCGGTGCTGTGGTTATTATCTCTAATAGTATAGATAATAATTGCAATGTAGTAGGAACACCTTGCGATGATAATGACCCTTTAACTATTATTGATGAGGAAGATGGCCTTTGTAATTGCGAAGGAGTACTAGCTGAAGATTTAGTTCAAGAAACAATTTTAGTGGGTAATTCTAGTGATGACGCTGAGGAGAATATAGGAACAGGAAGTGTAAATATATCTAATACAGAATTAGAATTTATTTATGATAGCACAGATCAAATTGTAGGAGTTAGATTTGAAAACATTCAAATACCAAGCGGCTCTAATATTCATCGTGCCTATATTCAATTTGAAACGGGAAGCACTGCTGCAGGACAGGACCCTACCAACTTAAGAATTCATGGAGAACTAATAGGAACAAGTGCTTCATTTTTAACTCAACTTAATGATGTTTCTTCGAGAAATTTGACACAAAATACGGTGTTGTGGAGTGAGATTGACACATGGGACACCATAGATGAAGCAGGTATTTATCAAAGGACACCTTATTTGAATACAATCGTAAACGAAATCATCAGCCAGGCGATCTGGACCTCAGGAAACTCTATTTCTTTTATGTTTTCTGGACAAGGTAAAAGAGTGGCAAAATCATTTGACTCCGGAAATCCACCTACATTAAAATTATTTTATCAAGAGCCATGCCCAGAAGCAGGAGCTAGCTGTGATGACGGCGACCCGCTGACGGTTTTAGATGTAGAAGATGGCAATTGTAATTGCATAGGTTTACAAGAGTCTGGAAATCTCACTTATCAAGTTACCGGAACAACAGATGATGCTGAGGAATCAGAAACAGGAGGTGTGATGTACACTACGAGCTCTGATTTAGAATTGGTTTTTGATGCTTTTGCGGGCCAAAACAACCAAACTATTGGCATACGATTCGGTAGCGTAGGCTTGCCGGAAAATGCTTCTGTTCTAGACGCACGAATACAATTCACAACGGATGAAACAGGAAGTGATCCTACTAATCTGCTTATTAAAGGCGAATTATCTTCTAATAGTACTGCTTTTTCAGAAAGTGTGCTATTCGATATTACGGGAAGACCACAGACTTTTACCGCTGTGCATTGGCAAAATATCCCTTCTTGGAATACGGTAGGAGATGTTACAGATGATCAAAAAACACCTAACTTAAGAGCTATCGTTCAAGAAATAATAGAGCAAAGCACCTGGTCTATTTTTAATCCGATAACCTTTATAATACAAGGTGAGGGAAAACGTACAGCTGAATCTTTTGACGGTAGCTCAAATGATGCACCTCGACTTATCATTACCTACACACTCAACAATACTTGTCCAGAGGAAGGGACACCATGCGATGACAATGATGTAATTACTGTAAATGACGAAGAAGACGGCTTTTGTAATTGCATAGGTCTCGCTACCCTAAATCTTACGGAGAGTGATATTGTTGTAAACAACAGTAGTGATGATGCAGAAGAAGTTCTTTCATCAGGAGTGCTAGATATTACTAGTAGCGATTTAGAACTTATTTGGGATGGTGAAGATCAAGTGGTAGGGGTAAGATATAATAACGTAAACTTACCTGACCAAGCTTATTTGTACAGAGCATATATTCAATTTCAAACAGATGAAGATGATTCTGATCAAGATCCAACCAATTTGATCATCAACGGTGAACTGGCCGATGATAGCACCACCTTTATAAATACTAATTCTAATATATCTTCAAGAGTCGTAACTAATAGTCAGGTAGATTGGGATACTATTTCATTATGGGATCTTGTAGGAGAAGAAGGTATCAACCAAAGAACTCCATATCTTACAAATATAATCAACGAGATAAGAGGTCAAAATGGCTGGATTCCAGGAAATGCAATGACATTCATTTTTTCTGGTAGTGGAAAACGCGTAGCAGAGTCTAAGGATGGTAATTCGGTAGGGCCTGTTTTAAAGTTGTTTTACAGATTCTCAGATCCTTGCCTTGCATTTGGAACAACCTGTGATGATGGCGATGCAAGCACTCTTTTTGATATAGAAGATGGCAACTGTAACTGTGCTGGAATAACAGAAACGGGAACATTAATCTATGACGTAACAAACAGTGCAAATGATGCCGAGGAAGAATTGAGCAGCGGTGCCATATCTTTAACCAGTACTGATTTAGAATTAACCTTTGAAAGTGGTTCCACAGAGCAATTAGTAGGACTAAGATTTACCGATATACATTTACCTGCCAATGCGACCATAACAAGTGCTTATGTTCAATTTACGGTAGATGATGACAATAATGGAGTTACTAACCTGAGTATTGCAGCTGAAGCTAACGCTAACTCATTAGAGTTTACAGATACAGCGTTTGATATATCTAGTAGAACACTTTTAAGTAATACAATACCATGGAGCAATATTCCTGCTTGGGTTATTGAAGGTGATGCTACTTTAGACCAAAGAACGCCTGATATAAAAACATTAGTTGAAGGTGTTTTACAGGAGCCAAATTGGCAATTATTAAACCCAATTGCGTTTGTTTTTTCTGGAACAGGAGAAAGAGAAGCAGATTCATTTGAAGGAAATAATGCGCCACAATTAATCATAAATTATGATTTAGCAACGCTTTCTACAGAACGTTTTGAGAAGATTGAAATTATGGTTTATCCCAATCCTACTCATCATCTAGTACATATGGAGTCTAAAATTAACATGGAGCATATCTCCATTTACAATATGCTAGGAAAGATGGTAATCAACCATAAGGCGATAGATACAAGCGTAACTTTAGATATTTCTAATTTAAGCAATGGCATCTATTTTATTAAAATCAAGCAGGTAGATAACGATCAAGAACAATCTTATAAACTGATTATTGATTAGTTTTCTTCTTAGTTTTTGTCATCTTTTTTTAAACTCCCAAGCAAGATCGTTTGGGAGTTTTTTATGTTATCATTCTTTAAGTTTGTATCCCTTAAATTAAAATTATGACCGATAGGTGCCTGATTTGAAGATTTTATACCTAAAAAAAAATAATTTTCAGGTGTCTCAAAGATTCATAATACCATAAGATCAGATTAGAGGTGGCAGATAGTGAGTATTTATTTGCTAGTCGCAGTTATCCTTCGTCCTGTCAAAAAGATCTTTTCGATTTTCTTTGGTCGGTTTTACCTGAATTCCAAAACTATTTTTATCTGTGCATTTTCTTTTTAGTGAGTCCTGCATATATCTATCGTTTAAAGCAATAATAGCTAATTAAGAGAATTAAAAAATCTTACCAGGATTTAATAAGCCTTTAGGATCCATAGAACTTTTAAGAGAACGCATCAAAGCAATTTCTTCTGGTGTGCGACACAATTCTAGATAGGCCTTCTTGTGAGTTCCTATGCCGTGTTCTGCGCTTACAGAGCCGCCTATTGCCTTAAGACCGTCATAGATACAATAATCGATTTCCTTTTTCAAACCTTCGCTTAGATTTGATTTCCCTATCATAAAATGAATGTTCCCATCTGCAACATGACCAAAAGCATAAATTTCCTCTACACCTTTTATCAAAGCTAAAGATTCATATCGAGCAGCAATGTAGGAGCCTATTAATGGTATGGGTAGGCTGATGTCAAAATGTTGATCGTGTTGCATAAGGTCCACGAGGTTATTTACATCTTCTCTGATTCTAAAAAACCATGCTACATCGCTAGGTGATTGTGCCATGACGGCATCGAGAATCATCTCATTTTCTAACGCGTTCTCAAGAAGATTTTGAAACTCTGCCTGGTCGTTTATCTGATGACTCCCTAAAGCTTCAATCAAAACATAGTACTTATAATCATAGGGTAAAGGAGGCTTTACCGCATCACTCACGCTCGTCATTTGCTTATAGCTGTTTTTCCATATAAGTTCAAAGCCACTCAATTTCCCGGCAAGGTTGCTATCCATGAATTTTAAAAAAGTTACAACGCTACTATATTCATTAAAACCTATAAAGGCTGCGTTGCGGCTTTTAGGCGCTTCTTCTAATTTAAGAATTGCGCGTGTAATGATTCCTAAAGTTCCTTCACTACCTATAAAGAGTTGCTTTAGATCATAAGCGCTGTTATCCTTTATGATCTTTTTCATGGAAGAAATAACGGTGCCGTTTGCTGTTACCGCTTCTAGTCCCAGAACTAGTTGTCTGGCCATTCCATATTTAAGAACACGCAGGCCGCCTGCATTTGTAGAAATAACGCCACCTATTTGTGCACTTCCTCTTGCGCCAAAGTTTAATGGAAAAAGCAATTCCTTTTCTAGAACAGCGTCATGGATGTGTTCGAGAATCACTCCAGCTTGGACCGTTATTGTTCTACTAGCAGTGTCTATCTCTTCTATTTTATTTAGACGCTCGGTAGATATAACAACTTCGTTGCCAGTAGTTTCTGTACTACCCACTAAATTAGTAAGACCACCGTGCACAACAACAGTAAGTTCCTCTCTATCGCAGACTTTTATAATGTCACTTACCTGTTTTGTATTCTCAGGTAGTAAAACACAAAACGCTTTTAAAGATTGATCCATATGCCATATATGATGATAGCGATTGGATAGCGCTTCTTTTTCTAGTATTTGTTCTTCTTTTAAGCAGTGTGAAAAGAGTTGAGATGCCAGCATGCGATAAATACCTTTGATAATTGATAAAGGCCTAATTTAATGATTAATTAAATTTCATTCCTAATTTAATGTCCTCAATTACTTTTCTTAGGAAGGCAAGAGCAAGGTTTACGGTGTCTTTTATTTTCGTGTTAGTAGGAGTTTTATGCTTTAGGATTTTTAAAGCTGTAGAAAAAAACCCCTATTCAAAAATATTGTGGCTATAAATAGCGCAAGTTATTTCTTTGCGTATGCTGCTTGTTAGGGAGCAATCTTTTTATAGATCATTCCACAATTGGCCTCTATGTGGTTTCAAAGCATCTCTCACCGATGGCATAAATGTTTCTTTTAGTGCTACGTACGCGATGTGATGATTATCGCTTACTTGCTCTACACCAGTAGCGATAGAGGTGACCTTTTCATTTTTCAAATAGTCGTCTAAATGAATTAAGTGATGTGCCGCAGTTCTTTCTGCCTCTGGACCTTTGAAGTCCCAAATTAGTTTTAAATTCCTCATGGATTCGTTTTAATAAAATTAGTTGGATTTTCTGCAAAGGTCTTAAAATCTTCCATATGTTGCAGGGTTTGTCCCTTAAATAATTGAGGTTGTGCCTTTCCTATCAATCTCATCATCCCAGTAAACTTGAAGGTGCTGTTGGCATCCCATAAAGTGGTTTTTATTACTTGGTTATTGATCGTAGTCTCGCTTTCGCGAAAGCGGTTGCTTTGCCTATTTAAAACACCACT
>NZ_JBLIGN010000038.1:0-25543 GCF_047636915.1 Nonlabens sp.
GTTAATTTCAGTATCGCCTACATAACCTACTGCGTCAGATTGTTTCTGTCCACTTGAGGTGAGAACGCCTTGAATAATAAATGCAAATAATGCTAGTGCAATTACTAAAATCAGAATAACTCCTTGATTTCTAATTTTACCTAATATCGCCATTGTCGTTTATTTAAATTTTTAATAGGGGCGAAAATAGTGATTTCCTCCTAATAATTAAAACATCTTCTGGCTTTAAAATGATGTTTTTACCGATAAATTCATGGGTAATAGTTTTTGGTGATCTTAGGCTTTCCTTTTTTCTTTATTTCAAGTACAATTTGAATTGGTTGCTTATGCTATGCTGTACGTTTTTACTCTGATCAAAAAAAAAAGTTATAAGCTCGGGAAGTGCCAAATCTTTTAAAATTTTATGCATTAGTGTAGGGGATTGATCATTTTATGCTTTAGCGAAAGCGTAATTAATAATGTAAATTAAAATCACCGCTGGTCGAACAATTTTGAATATGTGATCAGAATCACTCGTTATTGCCTAGAGTTAGATAAACTAAATCAATTTTATTATCTGACTTCTCTAAGATTTTATAAGTGTTTCCATTTATCACAACAATATCTCCTTCTTCAGGAATTCCTGCGGTCTCGTTGACGATAAGACCTCCTAAAGTTTCATACTGGTCATTTTTAGGAAGGTCCAGTTTGTAGTTTTCATTGATTTGATCTACTTCAAGTCGAGCACTAAGCTTAAATTCGGTCTCACTTATTTGTTGATCGATTAATAGATCATAGTCGTGTTCATCTTCAATTTCACCAAAAAGTTCTTCAATAATATCTTCTACGGTTATAAGGCCACTTGTACCGCCATATTCATCAAGAACTATAGCGATACTTTTATGACGTTTAATCAGCAAGCTGAGAACATCTTTTGCCAGCATTGTTTCTGGTACGTTTATGACGTTGCGTTTTATCTTTTCAATGGTTTCTGGTGATTTAAAAAGGTCAAAACTGTGCACATAACCTGTAATGTCATCAATAGTATCTTCATGGATTAGGATCTTAGACAGACCGGTAGATACAAATTTTTTGTTCAGTTCTTTAATTTCAGTATCCTTATGCATGGATATCATTTCGGTTCTAGGAACCATTACTTCTCTTGCCTTAAGGCCTCCAAAGTCTAATGCATTTTGAAATATTTGAATTTCTGTATCCAGGTCCTCCTGCAGTTGTACACTTTCCATTTGTTCTGTGATGTAATTCCCTAGCTCCAGTTTTGAGAAGGTCAATTGCAGCGCATCACCATTTGATTTAAAAAAAGTTTTTAAAATAAAGTCAGATATTTGAATGCAAAACCAAGATACAGGCCAAAAAAATAAATAAAAAAGGTAAGCTGGAGGGGTGAAAAACTTTAGCAGTTCATTGGAATAAATTTGAAAAAACACCTTAGGCAAAAACTCAGCGGTTAAAAGGATAATAAATGTTGTTAATAAGGTCTGAGTAAGTAGGTTGTTTAAAGCATCTGCGTATCGAGGGTAAGCCTCTACTAAGTAATCACTCATCAAGGACTCCATGGCAAAACCATATACTACAAGGGAGATGCTATTACCTACTAGCATTGTGATGATAAACTTAGAAGGTTTTACCGTTAGGTTGCGCAATACACGTCCTATAAAATTATTTTGTCGTTTTTCCAGTTCGATATGAATCTTGTTAGAAGAAACATACGCTATTTCCATTCCTGAGAAAAAGGCGCTCAAGATTAACATTAAAACTATGATAAGAATTTGTAGTAGCATTGTTATTTATTGCGTTCTTCAAATCTACGACGAAAACGTCGTTTAAAGAAAAACATAAATACGGCTACGGCTGCCATTCCAAAAAGCAGATAGGCTTGATTAGTATTGTCACCCCATTCGATGCATCCGGAGATAACAAATACCGTTGCAAATATCAGGTAGGCGTATTCAAAATATTTAAAAAATTTACTCATTGTTTGGTGGTGTTATAAAGGTGTCATTGGGATCTCTAGCCACTAATTGGCTTAAATCCTCTCTGGCGTCTAGAATAGTTCCTGTAGTGCGACCGACGCTTTTGTCTTCTTTATTGTTGCCGATAAAGGTTTCAAATTTTTGATTTGTAAAAATCCATTGCGCAGTTTGATCCCAATAAAGCTGTTCTCCTACAAAGGTATTGCCATCGCTGGTAACAATCCTTACATGTTCTCTTAAATCTACTACGTTGGTCTGGTCATATAGGGTCCCAGAGTTTGCCGTAATGGTGGTAATTTGCGGGGTATTATTTGAATAGTCAAATACTTCTACCTTAATCCCATCGGGAAATTGAGTATATGGAAACTCATCATTAGAAAAGTCCAGCATTGTTTTGCCTTGGAGTGTCAGTTTAAGCCTGCCGCTGTCTGTGTGTTTTAACAGCATGTTTTCTACTTCACCTACTGGTGCGTTAGAAGCGATCCCCATTTTTTGAATTTCTTTAAGATGATCATCACATGATGCAAAAAAACAGATCACGGCAAGTGCCGTGATCGTGATTTTTAATAAATGAAAATGAGCGTTCATTAAAAGGTAGGTATTCTTACAGATTCACCTACCCAGCAGTTAAAAGTGATAATGTCTCCAGATTTATAACCATGAGTATTAGTAAATACAAATCTCTTATCTGGTGCAGCGCCATTGTAGCTGGCCACATATTTGTTTGCGGTACTTCTTAGTGAAGGATCAACTCTTCCAGCCTTTTCGGCATAACGAGCAGCCACCCAGTAAATAGCCCTTTTTTCAAATGGATTTGCTCCACAACTTCCTGTACTATTTGCAGTCATATCTGCAATTTTCAAGTAAGGCTGTCCGAAAGACGGTTTGAGTGCAGTGGACTTAAGATAGGCTCTTCTAGCACTAGCAAACTGACTTTGGCTTTTATAAATATTACCTTTTTTGTAGTAGATAGTTGCTTTTTCATCAGCATCGATATCTAACTCAATTGCTTGATCCCAGTATTGAAATTTTTCTTTTGTAGTTGTAGCGATGTTCCCTAAACCATAGGCGGTTCTAGCACTTGGATTAATAGCATGTAATGCTTTTACCGATTTGATGTAAAGAGGTGCTTCTGTGCAGTCTTTCTTTTGCAATCTTACAAGCACATTACTCAACCATTCCTTACTCGTTTGATTTGCATCAAACTCGGCATTGTACAATGGAATTAGTTTGTCACAATCAGCAAGTTCTCCTAAGGTGCCATTTACACTACCCATTACAATGCCGTAGTTTCTAAGATTAGCTTCTTGGTATCCTATTGTTTTTTCTTCTTTTTCAGTAAGTTTTGTAGTTTCTTGTTTAGATAATAAATCAGCTACTACTTTAGATCTTTCATCTTGAAGAGATTCTATGTGACTTGTAAGTTTATCGTAAATGTCAAACAATGTTTGTAAATCAAGTTGGCCACCTACGAACTGCTTTTCAGCAAGTTTAAAGTAGGTAATCATTATTTTAGGATCTGTAAAGTTTGCCGGGTCTTTTTTAAAATTTCTATGTAAAATATCAAATTGCTCTTGTTGTGCACCTAGGTTATATTTATACATAACAGAAACCATTTCATTTACTTTCTTTGTAACATTTACAAAGTCAGGAAACTTCTCTGCTTCTGTTTTAAGCATTCTAATTAGACCGTCTACGTTCTCATCTACATTTCCTATTTTTTTCTTTAGTCTATATTCATAAATTTTCTCGCCATACTGGTATATAGCAGCACTTTCATTTGGGCATTTTTCAATTAATGGTCCTAATTGTTTATAAGCTGACTCGTAATCTTTTGCTTTTGCATCTTCTGCAAACAAGCTCATCATGATTTTACATTCTGTTGGTTCTTGTGCTTTCGCGAAAGCGAAACTAAGAAAGGTTACAGCGATTAATAAAGTATTCTTAAGATTCATAATAATGGTTTGAGTTGTTCTTAATTATATTTTCTTTTGATGAACCAAGTGTCGTTTAATGATAATCCAAGAGAGAAGTTAAAAAATGTTTCTCTGATGAGTCCAGCGTCTTGAGTGCCCCTTTGTCCATATTCAAATCCTAGATTTGCATTTGAAAAACCGCTACTACGTCCAATCGGTAAGCCTAATCCAAAAGATATGCCAAACTCGTTAATGTCGGAGGAATTTATTCCATCGCCACTTACTTGTAGTCCTAATTCTTCGTACCGTATTCCGCCTCTATACACCACACGATCCCAATAACTGGTTATGCTGTTATAGTTTGGAATATAGAACCCGCCAGCTCTATACGATACCGCATCTTTAAAAGTCGTGGTCTCTGGAGCAAAAGACCTTGAGGTAAGGGCACTACTTCCTCTTGCTGAATATTCTGCGCCTATATTCCATTTAAGAGGTTCGCCAATAGTTAATCCGAAGGTTAATTCTGAGGGTAATCTTAAACTTTGCTCGCCAAACTCAGTAGCTCTGCTATTAAAAATATTTTCATTCAAATCACCGGAAAGTATAAAAGCTGATATCATGCGCTCGTTTTTTGCATTAAGATTGCTTTCAGGACTGTAAACAGCACTTGCTTGTATTTCTAGTTGATTGTCAATCATTTTTTGGTAATGCAGTCCCAGATTGAATGATGCACCACTAAAATCAGTTTCATTAGTCTCATTGGTCCCAAATTGTACGTTATTGACGGCGACACTAGAAGAATTAGTTTCTTGTCCAAAATTGTATCTAAACTCTCCGCCTATACTTAATTCTGGTGTAATTTTGTATCCAAATCCTAAATAAGCTCTAGTGATGCTTCCTTCTCCCGTATATCTGGAATACAAATTTTCTGTTACCGTACCTATTTCATAGCCTACGGAGTTGAACGGAACAAGACCAAAGCCAAATGCAGCTTTTTTGCCTAAGGGAATTCCAATACTAACATACTCTATGGTGGTGGCATCATAAGAATCACTTTCTGCTTCTGTAGAGGCCCACGTTTTAGAATGTACCGCACCTAACGCATATGTCGTTACTCTTAAGTTGCCATAAGAAGCTGGGTTTCTCAGGTTGATGTGCACACTATCTACATATGTGCGCATACCTCCCATACTGCGGTTTTCAATCGTACCGTTAAAAGTCTGCTGCCCTAATCCAAAAAAGGAATAAGGTGATGAAGTGCGCGATTGAGCAATGCAATTTATACTCGTTAAAATCACTACCGCGATTACTAAACTTCTGATCATAGGTTTTTATTAAATAAGAATAAATAATAGATGCCGTGAAGCATCAAAAAAGGCGTCGCAAAGAAACGGTTTTTTAGTTGTTTTACCAACAGCTCACTGTCTCCGCCTGTTATAAATACTTCTAAATCGTTATGAGACTTTCTATATCTCTTAATAACCCCTTTTATTTCAAGACTTAAACCGTTTATAACGCCACTGTGAATGGAGGTTTCGGTAGAGTTCCCAATTATTTCTTTCACGCGCTCTGCTGTTAACAACGGTAGATTTGCCGTAAAATTATGGAGCGATTCATATCGCAATTTTAATCCAGGGGAAATAGCACCTCCGTAGTAGTTTTTATCTTCGTTTATAAAGTCATAAGTCACGCAAGTACCAGCATCTATGACTAGTATAGGCTTAGTTTTATTAGATAAATAAAGAGCACCTGCAACTAGTGCGATGCGGTCGTTACCTAACGTTAAGCTTTGGTAATGATTGTTAAATGGTAGTTGGATGTTTTGGCTAACTTCAAAAACAGTTTCAAATTTAATTTTAAGGTATTGTAACAGCTCTTTAGGGAATTTACCAACGTTGCATAAGGCCACCTCCTTGATTTCGGGGTAGACTTCGTGAAGTCTTTGTAAATCGGCTGTAAAACTCCCAACATCTGTGCGCTTTGCTTTATAGACATTCCAATGATCCATAACAGCAATTTTTATGGAAGTGTTGCCTATATCTATAACTATAATCATGAGTATTGAAAGTTATGGGATGAAATAAAACATAATTTAAAAACAAAAAGCCCGATCGTTAGATCGGGCTTTTGTGGTACCTCCAGGAATCGAACCAGGGACACAAGGATTTTCAGTCCTTTGCTCTACCAACTGAGCTAAGGTACCTTTTGCTCGTAAGCGGTTGCAAATTTAACTTATTCTGGATTCCATAAAAGCTTTTTCGTGTTTTTTTTTAAGAAAATATTTTAGCTTAACAATTTGTTGTTTTTTAATATATGTTCTAATCCCATTCCTCTGGAACCTTTGATGAGGATAACTTGCTCTTTATCAGTATCTATGTTGTAAGAGTCGATAAACATGTTTTTTTCTTTATGTTGAATAGCATTTATTGTTGCTGATCTACTAAAGTTTTCTCCAACGAGCTGAATGTCATTAATCTTTAAATTCTCTGCAAGTGTGGTGATGTTTTGATGTTCTTCTATGGCAAATTCACCTAATTCAAACATATCTCCTAAAATTGCGATTTTATGAATGGAGTCCTGAACAGCCAGATTTTCCAACGCTACTTTCATACTACTAGGGTTGGCATTATAAGCATCAAGAATGATTTTTGTTTTTCCTATTTTAATAATTTGAGAACGGTTATTGGTGGGTAGGTAGTTTTCTATTCCAAGAACAATATTTTCTGGAATCATATCCATCAATTTACCTATGGCATAAGCAAAGAGCGCATTGTGATAATTGTAAACGCCGGTGAGTTGCGTTTTTACTAAAAGCCCATCTACTATAAAATTGATAAATGGTATTTCAGAATATAAGCTGGTGCTTTCTGGAGTAAAAATTTGATTTATTCCTGCTGATCTAACGATTTGTTCTGGATCCCACCTTCCTATTATCGCCGTGTTGTTTGATTCTCTTAAAAAACTATAGAGTTCACTTTTACTTGTTTTAACGCCTTCAATTCCTTTAAACCCTTCTAAATGTGCCTTGCCATAATTAGTGATCAATCCAAAATCAGGTTGTACAATTTTGCATAAAGCTGCAATTTCTTTAGGATGATTTGCACCCATTTCTACTACACCTATATGAAGGCTGGAATCAAAAGATAGGAGTGTTAATGGCACGCCTATGTGGTTGTTGAGGTTTCCTCTAGTTCCTTTTACTTTAAACTGAATAGATAAAACAGATAATATTAATTCTTTTGTAGTGGTTTTACCATTACTGCCTGTCAATCCTATAATAGGAATATTAATGTGATGCCTGTGATAAGTTGCCAGTTGTTGAAGGCATGTTAAAACACACTCAACTACGGTAACCCTTTTGTCGGTGCTCCATTTTGGATCGCTCGCCACAGCATGAAAAGCCCCTTGATTCAAAGCATTTTCTACATAAAGATTTCCGTCATTTTTTTCTCCTGACAGGGCAAAGAATAACTGTCCTTTCTCTATGGTTCTCGTGTCGGTATTTGCACCGTTTGATTGTAGGAATATGTGATGGAGCTGGTCAATCATTTATTTTCAATTTAAGGTATTAAAAAAGCCCTTAACATTAAGGGCTTTTTTTAAAATATGAAAAGGCTTGTTCTAGTTGCGAGGACTTTTAGTTTTCTTTGCTTTCGAACCAACTCTAGACATAGCACAACGGAAACCTAGGTCATCCTTTGCCATATCTTGTGGATAAGACCTTCTTGCTGCTGGGTCTAACCAGTATGCTCGATCTCTCCATGATCCGCCTTTGATAACTCTTACTTCATTATTAATAAGAGATGTTCTTTTAGAGTTTTTATCATACTGGCGGTCTAAATTGCCTAATGAATCTACACTCACACTGTGTTTAGGGGAATTGTACATTCTATTATTCTGGTCGTTGAGTTCGTCTTTCTTATCAAAATATTTTGTAGACTGTGCATCACCATCGCGAAAATCACGGTTATCACTTCTGTCAAAGTTAGTTCTTAAATATGTCTCATTCTCGTCAACAGATTCTTGTTGAATTTCTCCAGGCAGTGCGCGGGCAATAAGTTTTCCATTGCTTAACGTGTCATAAGGAATAGAATCAGCACTAACAACAGCAATCATTCCGTCTGGACCTATTTTATTTCTTGTGTAGACATTACCTCTGTAGTAGTTAAAATCATTAAACTCGTCATCAATCATTGGTCGGTAGACATCAGCAACCCATTCAGACACATTACCAGCCATTTCATAAACCCCGAAATCATTAGGCTCATAAAATTTTACAGGAGCAGTTATGTCAGCACCATCATCACTCCATCCTGCAATACCGCCATAATCTCCATCACCTTGTTTGAAGTTGGCCAAATGATCTCCACGGCTGTTACGTTTTCCACTTCTAGTATATTGTCCATCCCAAGGGTATTTTTTTCTACCTCTATAGGCATTGTATTCCCTCAAGCTTCCTAATCCTAAAGCAGCGTATTCCCATTCCGCTTCTGTAGGCAGTCTATAACTAGGCAATAGGATACCATCTTTTCTAGTTACATATAGACCGGATACTTCACCGTTGTCATTTCCTTGTTTGGAAGCTTTTGCGGTTTTTCTCTTTTCCAAAGCTTCAGATCTTTTCCCGCCTTTTGTTTTTTCTTCATCTCCACCATATGTTAATGTTGGTGCGTTTAAATACGTCTCTGTATTAAAAGTGGCGCCTGCTTCTTGATTTGCAATCGCGTCTTTAGACGTGTAGCCTTGCTCGTTAAGAATAAGTTCATTAACGCGTTCTGTTCTCCAGTTTGCATATTCTACAGACTGTATCCATGTGACACCTACTACAGGATAAAATTGGTAAGCTGGATGGCGTAAGTAATTATTAGACATCTCTTCATTGTAGCCAAGACGGTTTCTCCAAACAAGAGTGTCAGGAACAGCTCCGTTGTATATGTTGCGGTATTCTTCATCTTCTGGAGGGAAAACTGCTTTGATAAATTCTAACATTTCCAGGTACATTCCGTTAGTAACCTCGGTCTCGTCTATATAAAAAGATTGAACGTGTTGTTGGTTTGGAGTGTTGTTCCAATCGTGCATAGGATCGTCACTGACTCTTCCCATGGTAAAGGTACCACCTTCGACAAATACCAGACCAGGTCCTGTGTCCTGTTCTTTATAAGTAGTGTTTAGTTCAAATCCATTTTTACCGGTTACATCCCAACCGGTTCCACGAGAAGTTGATGTATAATCGTTACCACTACCACAACTGACAATCGCCATACCGGCGAAGAGTGAAAAGACTGCTTTTACTGCTAAGTACTTCTTCATTTTAAAAATTTGTTTGTAAACGATCCGCAATATAATTATTTCGGTTTAATACGAAAGCTTTAATTAGTATTATTCGCATTACATTTGACGTGTGAACTTATGAAACGCCGATGAAAGGCGTTTATTATCTTTTCTTTATGAAATATCGGGAAGATTATATTTATACTATTTATTGCTAACTACCGTTACACTATCCATGAGACATTTTTTATTTTTTATAATTTTCTTAGTTGCTGGTACTGTTAATGCACAAAGGAGCAATGAGTTAATTGTATGGCAAGATTCGAAGTCTTTTGAAGTAGGAAACCAGCAATTTAAAGTTCCCTATTTTCAACAAAATCATGTTTTTAACGGTGCGGAGTTACTGTGGTTTAAAAGTTTTGAAGTAAATCAAAAAGTAGATGAATTTTCTATTAATATTTCAAATATAACGACACAAAATATCAGGAGTTCAGAATTAGATCAGCTGGATCGTTCAAAAATCCCTAATGAGTTACAATATTCTTTAAGAAATGCGCTTTCGCGAAAGCGTACCTACGCACAACTCAAGATGTCTCCTATATTTAAAGACGGAAATCAGTACAAAAAAGTAGTGTCGTTTGATTACAGTTATGATTTTGCCCCTTTTAATGCTCCATCCAAAAACGCGATCTTCGGAAACTCTATTTTAGCTTCTGGTAATTGGTATAGATTTAAGGTAGGTAAGACTGGTGTAAATCGCATCACTAGATCATTTCTTTCTAGCATAGGTGTAGATGTAAACAACATAGATCCAGCTCAAATTAAAATATATGGACAGGGCGGGACATCGTTGCCCATCATAAATAGTGATGATCAATTTTACGATGCTCCAGAAATTACTATAACGGTAACAGGGGATGCTGATGGTCGTTTTGATAATAATGACCAAATTTTATTTTACGGTATTGCCACAGATTCTGATTATGTGCAAGAGAACGACAGTTTTATCAATCCTTATACAAACGATTCTTACTATTACATAACCTTAGATGGTCCTACAGGAAAACGTATTTTACCCTTGATACAGCCTACAGGTATTCCATCAATTACTTATGATTATTTTTATGCAAAGAAGCATCATGAAATAGATCAGCGCAATATTGCCTCTATAGGTAGAGTTTGGTATGGCGAGCGTTTTGACTTTGAACCAGAACAGTCTTTTGAATTTGAATTTGAAAACGTTTTGAGTACTTTGCCAGCTAGAATTAAAATTGCAACTGGAGCTGTGGCAGATAATGATACTTCTATGTCGTTTTTAATTAATGGGCAATCCGTCGGTACTTCTATCTTACAAGGATTAGTTGCTCCTAACGGAGTTCGCACAAATACCATTGCAGCCAGAAGGCAGATTCTATCAAATACAAATGTTACTTTAAATTCAAGTTCTGTAACGCTTACTGTTTCGTATGACAATGCAGGTAATCCAGGCGCATCTGGTTACCTTGATTATATAGGTCTTGAAGTTCCACAAAGTTTGACAGGTGTTGGAGAGCAGTTTATGTTTAGTGTCCCAAACGCTTCCTCACAGGTTGGAATTGTACAATATCAGTTTACAAATGTGGCTGACGTTAGCGAGATCTGGGACATTACAGATCCTTATAATGTCCGTAAAATTTCTAATAGCTCACAAAACCCCAGCTTTTCTTTTGTAGCTAATGGGGGAGAATCAAAGGAGTATCTAGCCGTTGATAATTCAGATTATTATAACGTGGTAGCTGTCAGTAACAGTCGAGTGGCTAATCAAAATTTAAAAGGCACCATATTTAATGATCGCTCTGGAAATTTTAGAGATATAGATTATTTAATTGTTACCCCACAATTCCTTTTATCTGAGGCGCAGCGATTGGCAAATTATCACATTACAGAGGGTAACCTAAATACCAAAGTGGTTACGCTTCAGGAGATCTACAACGAGTTTTCTGAGGGAAGACAAGACATAACCGCGATAAGGAATTTTGTGCGCTATATTTATGATAATGCTTCCTCACCAGCAAATAGGATTCAATATTTGAACCTCTTTGGCGATACCAGTTATGATTATAAAGATAGGATTAGAATTAGAGACAATATCGTGCCTTCATTTTTTTCATTGAATAGCACCAGTTTAACAGACTCCTTTTGTACTGATGACTTTTTTGCTTTTATGGATAATGGGGAAGGAGATGTTTCTGCAAATAACCTCATGGATCTAGCTGTAGGACGTATGATCGTGAGTGATATTCAAGAAGCTCGTGAAATGGTAGATAAAGTGATCAGTTACACCGCAGAGTCTGCTTTTAATAAATGGAGGAATAACATCACGCTTATAGGAGATGATGTAGATGAATTTTCAGATAAAATTTTACAAGAAAGTGTAAACGACTTAGGTGATGAGATTTTTTTAAATCGACCGGAGTACAATATCAATAAAATCCTATTAGATAGTTATCAGCAATTCAGCACCGCTGGCGGTCCTAAATACCCTGATGCAGTTAATGATATAAAAGATGCTTTTGAACAAGGTTCTTTAGTGATTAATTATTTTGGTCATGGGAATGAAGATGGACTGGCAAGAGAATTTGTGATTACACAATCACTCGTTGAGAACTTACGCAATCCCAGTACGTTGCCTTTATTTATAACAGTAACTTGCGAGTTTACGCGTTATGATAACCCATTAAGAGTGAGTGGTGGAGAATTGACCTATTTGAATCCGCAAGGTGGAGCGATTGCCACCGTCGCTACTAATCGATTGATTTTTGTAAATGTAGGAGCTAGTTTAAATAACACTTTGGATCAGTATTTATTTGGATATAATAATGTGGAGCCCGTTTCTATGGCAGAGGCATTGCGTCTTGCTAAATCTGATCCTAGGTTGCAAACGCAACCCACGAGAAGAGTCATTGCGTTTGTGGGTGATCCAGCATTAAAGCTTGCTTCTCCAAAGGCTAGAGTTGTGCTAAAAACGGTAAATGGAAATCCCACAGCTACAAATACGGATATTCTTAAAGCTTTGGACCGTGTAACATTAGCTGGTGAGGTACAAACCTTATCAGGAACTCGGATCAATGATTACAACGGGAGTTTGTTTGTAACTGTTTATGATAAAAATATCATTCGAGAAACACTGGCAAATGATAATATAAGAGATACTTCTGTAGCAGGAAATCCTTTAGTAGTCTTATCTTTTACTCAATTGGGTGAAGCGTTATTTAGAGGTCAGGCAACGGTCTCAAATGGCGCGTTTGAATTTGATTTTATCATGCCTCGAGATACACAAATACCCGTTGGTGCGGGTCGAGTCTCTTTTTATGCCAAAAGAAGTAACCTGTCGGAAGATCAAAACGGATATTCTCAAGATATTCAAATTGGAGGTATTAATCGCAACGCACCTTTAGACGATATAGGGCCAGAGGTAGAGCTGTTTATGAATGACACCAACTTTGTATCTGGTGGAATTACGGATAGCGATCCATTTTTATTGGCTTTTTTAATTGACGATAATGGAATCAATACTTCTAGTGGTATAGGTCATGATATAACAGGGATCTTAGACGGCGATGAAACCAATCCTTTTGTGTTAAATGACTATTATGAAGCTGATGAGGACGATTTCACAAAAGGGAAAGTGTATTTTCCACTAAGGGATATCGAGCCAGGTTTGCATACTTTGAAAATTACCGCGTGGGATACCTACAATAATAGTGCTATGAACGAAATTCAGTTTGTGGTTTCTGAATCTGACGGTGTGGAGCTTACCAGAGTCCTTAATTATCCTAATCCATTTACAAGTTATACCGAGTTTTGGTTCAATCACAACAGACCATTTGAGCCTCTTGATGTCCAAGTTCAAGTGATGACTATTAGTGGAAAGGTAGTCTGGAGTAAGAATCAGAATCTCATTACGACAGGTTTTACATCGCGAGAAATTACTTGGGACGGGAGAGATGATTTTGGGCAGCGATTAGGAAAAGGAGTTTACGTTTATAAGATTACAGTAAAATCTACGTTAACTAACAAATCATCGAGTAAGATTGAAAAGCTCGTTATTTTATAACCGTATGGATTAACATATATTTGCGATCCCATAATTTTTTTTTTAATGAAGAAGATATTTTTATTTTTTATAGTAGTAACATTTTTAATGCCCAGCATTAGTAACGCTCAGGATGGCGATACCAGAGTGGTCACAACAGCATTGCCTTTCTTAAGAATTGCCGGAGACGCCAGAGCTGCCGGTATGGGAGATATGGGTGTGGCAACTAGCCCAGATGCCTGGTCACAACAGTGGAACCCAGCTAAATATGCCTTCAGTACAAGCCAGCATAAAATTGGTGTTGCTTATACACCTTACTTAGGAAATCTAGTAGATGACATTGCTATTTCTCAGTTGGTCTATTCTAATCGTATTGATGAGAAAAGTGCCTTTTCTGGTAGTTTGAGGTATTTTTCTTTAGGATCTATTATTCTGCGTCAGGATGCGGCAGACCCAGGAAGAGAAGAAAACCCAAATGAATTCGTGCTGGACGGAACGTATTCCTTGAAATTAAGTGAGCAATTTGCCATGGCAGTTACGGGTCGTTTTCTAAGATCAGATTTACGAATTCAAGATATAGATAGTGATGCCAGTGCAGCAAATAGTTTTGCTGTGGATGTTTCTGGTTATTACCAATCAGAAGAGGAAGCGTATGATAACTTTAATGGACGCTGGAGAGGTGGATTTAACATCAGTAACATCGGTCCTAAAGTACGATATGACGCAGGAGGACAAGAAAATTTTATTCCTACTAACTTAGCCTTAGGTGGTGGATTTGATTTTATCCTCAATGATGGTTTTAGTAAAATAGCAGTAACTGCCGAATTGAACAAGCTTCTTGTACCGACTCCACCTATTAGAGAAGTTGGTGATGCAAATGAAAACGGTATTTCAAGAGAGATTATAGAAGGTCAGGATGATGATGTTACTTTTATTTCTGGAATGTTTCAATCCTTTGGCGATGCGCCAGGTGGGTTAAGTGAAGAGATTAGAGAGTTTACTTGGGCTTTAAGTGCTGAGTATACTTATAACGAGGCTTTTGCTCTGCGCATGGGATATTTTAATGAGGCTGACGACAAAGGAGCTAGAAAATTTTTAGCTTTAGGTGCCGGATTTGAATTCTCGCAAATCAATATAGACCTATCTTATTTATTCTCTACGAGCCGTGTAAATAGTCCGTTAGAAGGAACTTTGAGATTTGGTCTTACTTTTAATTTTGGTGATGAATTTACAGAATACTAGGTCATTAAAAAGCTAGAACTACACGCGACCTTAGACGTCTACGACAACAAAGAAGAGCTGGTAGCAAATGACCTCTCTTTGATGGAACTTGCTATAAAAGCTCGTCACCGAGCTTACGCACCTTATTCTAATTTCACAGTAGGTTGTGCTTTATTGCTAGCAAATGGCGAGATCATTACGGGTAATAATCAAGAGAACGCAGCCTATCCTTCTGGCCTTTGTGCAGAGCGGGTAGCTATTTTTGCCGCCGGAGCACAGTATCCAGGTATTGCGGTACTAAAACTTGCCATTACAGCAAGTCCTAAGGACGACTCCTTTCACAAACCGGTCCCTCCATGCGGAGCTTGCAGACAGTCCATTGCTGAGTATGAAAACAATCAGGATAATAATATTGAACTTTATTTTATGGGAGCTGCAGGTAAGGTTCTGAAGTCTCATTCACTAAGCGATTTATTACCACTGGTTTTTGATAAGAATTATTTATAAAGCTGGTTCCACTTTTTATGTTTGATTGAATCATAGAAGTTATACTATAAACAAGAGTTTTTTTAATCTTACAAACGGTTGCTACCGATAAGATAAAAGGATGAAATTTACGTTGAAATAAATAAATTTTTAGGAAATGGAAATTTTTTCAATTAACTCTTAACGATTGCGTTCATTTTTAACCTTTCAATAGGTTTTTCTTTAGCCTTTTTTCATCTATTTTTGCTCTTAGGCTAGTTCGGAGGATGTGGCTCGATTTTTACATTTGATCTTTACATCACACCTTCGCAAAAGCGTACTATTTAACAAGCAATTACATGAAAAAAGTCACTAAAGACGTCTTACTCAACTGGTACGAGGAAATGCTTTTCTGGAGAAAGTTTGAGGATAAATTAGCTCAAGTCTACATCCAACAAAAGGTACGTGGATTTTTGCACCTTTACAATGGTCAAGAAGCCATTCTCGCGGGCTCATTACATGCCATGGATCTGACCAAGGATAAAATGATTACCGCTTATCGCAATCACGTCCAACCTATAGGCATGGGTGTAGACCCTAGACGAGTAATGGCCGAGCTTTACGGCAAAGCAACGGGTACTTCTAAAGGTCTTGGTGGTTCCATGCATATTTTTTCTAAAGAGCATCGCTTTTATGGAGGTCATGGTATCGTAGGTGGACAGATTCCTCTTGGAGCTGGAATAGCTTTTGGTGACAAATATCATGGTGTAGATGCGGTTACTCTTACCTTTTTTGGAGACGGTGCTGCACGTCAAGGTTCATTACATGAAGCATTTAACTTGGCAATGCTTTGGAACCTTCCTGTAGTTTTTTGTGTGGAGAATAACGGCTATGCCATGGGGACAAGTGTTGCTCGTGCAGCAAATCATACGGACATATGGAAGTTAGGTTTGGGGTATGAAATGCCTTGTGGTCCGGTAGATGCTATGGATCCAGAGAAAGTTGCTGAAGCTATGCACGAAGCGATTGAAAGAGCTCGTTCTGGTGGAGGACCCACTTTTTTAGAATTAAAAACATACCGATATAGAGGTCATTCTATGAGTGACGCTCAAAAGTACAGGACGAAAGACGAAGTAGCTGAGTATCAAAAAATAGATCCCATTACGCAAATTAAAGATCGCTTGATCAATGACCATGGCGTATCTGAAGATCATTTCAAAGCAGTTGCTAAAACGGTTAAAGAGCGTGTAGCAGAATGTGAAAAATTTGCAGAAGACTCTCCGTACCCAGAACAAAATGTAATGTACGATGCCGTATATGAACAAGATGATTATCCATTTTTACCAGCAAAACAATAACTTATGGCAGAGGTAATTAACATGCCACGATTGAGCGATACCATGGAAGAAGGTGTTGTTGCAGCGTGGTTGAAACAAATAGGAGACAAAGTAGAAGAAGGAGATATTCTAGCTGAAATTGAAACTGATAAAGCAACAATGGAATTTGAATCTTTCCAAAACGGTACTTTACTACACATAGGCATTCAAGAAGGAGAAACTGCTCCCGTGGACCAGCTGTTATGTATAATAGGTGAAGAAGGAGAAGATATTTCTGGTTTATTAGATGGCGCTGCTTCTTCAGATAATAAAGAAGATACAAATCCAGATACGCCAGAAGAGCCTGAAACTTCTTATAGCAATGAAAAAGATGCTGACACAGGTTTTCCAGAAGGGGTTATTATTGTTAATATGCCTCGTCTTAGTGACACTATGGAAGAAGGAACAGTCGCCGCTTGGTTAAAAGAAGTAGGCGATACGGTGGAAGAAGGAGATATTCTTGCAGAGATTGAGACCGACAAGGCTACCATGGAATTTGAGTCTTTCAACTCTGGTACGTTACTGAAAATAGGAATTCAGGAAGGAGAAACTGCAAAAGTAGATGCGCTTTTAGCCATTATAGGTCCTGCAGGAACTGATATTTCTGGAATTAGCATGGAAAAATTGGAGGCTCCTGAGAAGGAATTAAAACAGGATTCTCCTAAACAGGAGCATAAAGAAGTGGTGCCTGAGGTAGTGGTTCATAAGGAAGAAAAGCCAGCAGTATCTTCCTCAAGTTCAATTTCAGACGGTGGTAGAATTTTTGTTTCTCCACTAGCTAAGAAAATGGCCGAAGAAAAAGGCATTGATTTAACGCAAGTCGTTGGATCTGGAGAAAATAGACGTATCGTAAAAAGTGATATAGAAAACTTTACACCTAACACTGCCGAAGTTCCAGTTGCAGCTGTAAGTTCATTCGTGTCTGTAGGAACAGAAACTTTTGAAGAAGTTCCTAATTCACAAATGCGCAAGACGATTGCAAAACGTCTTGGGGAATCTAAATTTACAGCACCTCATTATTACTTAGGTCTTGATTTAGATATGGACAATGCTATTGCCAGCAGAAAAGCAATCAACCAGTTACCAGAAACGAAGATCAGCTTTAACGATATGATAATAAAAGCGGCGGCAATGGCGTTAAGATTGCATCCGAGAGTAAATACACAATGGACAGAAAAGAGTACAATTATTGCTAAGCATATCCATATAGGGGTCGCTGTAGCAGTCGAAGATGGTCTTTTAGTTCCAGTATTGCCTTATGCTGACCAGATGAGTATGCAACAAATAGGTGGTAAAGTAAGGGAGCTTGCCGGTAAGGCGCGCGATAAAAAATTACAACCTGACGAAATGCAAGGAAGTACGTTTACTATTTCCAACTTAGGAATGTTTGGTATTACAGAATTTACTTCTATCATCAATCAGCCTAATAGTGCGATCATGTCTGTAGGTGCTATTGTTCAAAAGCCAGTGGTAAAAGACGGTCAGATAGCAGTAGGTAACGTTATGAGAATTACATTAGCTTGCGATCATAGAACGGTAGATGGAGCTACAGGAGCTGCGTTTTTACAAACTTTTAAATCTTACATTGAGAATCCCATTGTGATGTATGTATAACATCATTTGAAATACGTGCAAAAAGCCGAATCCTTGATTCGGCTTTTTTGTTTTCGAGAGAAATCTCAAATTAAAAATACTCCCAGTTCAATACCATCTGCTCAATGACTCAAAAGACCCACAACTCATAACTTAAAGACTCAAAGCTCACAACCAAAACCCCTATCTTTACTTCCATAAAAACCCATCATGAAAAAATTACTTTTACTTCTGTTTATAGCAGCACTTTTTAGTTCTTGTGGACCTTCTAAGAATATTGATAAGATGAGTCAGGCTTTGAATAATGTGGAAAAAAGCATGGTAATAAAAATGCCTAAAGCGAGCCCTGTGCAACTGGCACTAGATGTTCAATATCTTGCTAGTGACGAATTAAAAGGTCGCGATACAGGTTCAGAAGGAATTGAAAAAGCAGCTATTTATTTATCAGAACGTTTTGCTGAAATAGGTGTTCTCCCTTACGGAGAATCTTATATGGATCATTTTGAAGTACAAGAGAAAGAAGCTTTTAATGTTGTGGGTCTTTTCCCGGGATCAGATAAAAGACTGTTGAAGGAAGTTGTTGTTATCGGCGCACATTATGATCACATAGGCATGCTCCAAGCTGTTGCTGGAGACAGTATTGCAAACGGTGCTAATGACAATGCGACTGGTACAGCAACCGTACTCGCTATTGCAGAGAATTTCAGAAAGCTAGATTTCAATAAAAGAACAGTTGTTTTTGCGCTTTTCTCAGCTGAAGAGAAAGGACTGCTAGGTTCTAAAAACCTGGCGCAACGCATGAAGAAAGAAGGTGTAAACGTGGTAGCGATGCTCAATTTTGAAATGACTGGAACCCCCATGATTGATCAGCCTTACATCACTTACTTATCTGGTCATGACGGTTCTGATATGGCTGCCGTTTTTAACAGAGAAAATAAAGATCTCGTTGTTACTGGTAAACTTGATGTGGCAGCAAAATTTAATCTTTTTATGAGATCAGATAATTATCCATTTTTTGAGGAATTCAATGTGCCGTCACAAACTTTTTGCACCTTTGATTTTACTAATTTTGATCACTACCATAAAGTAGGAGATGATATTTCACTAGTAAACACCACCCACATGGCACGAGTTGTTGATGCTGTAATGCCCGGGATTTTTAAAGTAGTGAACGGAGATAAATTGAAATTAACACCAGTTACCAATGAGTAAAAGAATTGTTATTACAGGAACCAGTCGTGGAATAGGGTTGGAACTAGCACAGTTGTGTTCTAATGAGGGTCACGAGGTTATTGCGCTTTCGCGAAAGGTCGATTCGATCCAAGACTTAGAAAATAATTCCATATTGTCGATTTCAACAGACTTGAGTGTGCAGTCTAGTATTGATGCCGCGGTTAAAATTATTTTAGATAAATGGGATCGCATCGATATCGTGATCAACAATGCAGGAATGTTGGTGAACAAACCTTTTGAGCAACTTACCCCAGCAGATTTTCAGCAATGTTATGCGGTGAATGTATTTGGAGTAGCAGCTTTGACCCAAGCTTTATTACCGGTGATGAATAAAGATTCTCATGTGGTTGCCATCAGTTCTATGGGTGGCATTCAAGGAAGTGCTAAATTCCCGGGACTAGCGGCCTATTCCAGTGCAAAAGCAGCTGTAATTACTTTATTTGAACTTCTTGCCGAAGAATATAAAGAAAATGGACCTTCATTCAATACACTAGCTCTTGGAGCCGTACAAACTGAAATGTTAGAAGAAGCATTTCCAGGTTACCAAGCACCACTTACCGCACCTGAAATGGCCGCCTATATTATGGAGTTTGCACTTACAGGTAATAAGTTCTATAATGGAAAAACGCTCGAGGTAAGTGCGAGTACACCCTAAGAATATCGCAATTGAATAGGGATTTTGGTTTGTTTATTCGGTTGTAGAGTTCCTCTTGATCAATCAGGAAGGGTAAAAGGTAATCTTTAATCAAGTATGGAATGATAAGGGAAATTACGCAACGATTGCCTAAATACAATGCCAGTTGAAGTTCGGAAATTAGTTTAATAAAGGCTCCCTTCGTCGGTAACCTTATAACAGAAATAAGGTGTCATAACGGGAAGTATCAAATTTATTTCTCCAGAGGGAGAAGCCAGAGGTCACAAATCTAAAACCTTGCTAATAGCCACTGAATCAAGTTTAGAATGACAAATCAAATTCTGTATAACTTCGACAGGTCCAGCTCAGGCAAGTGTAGAAAAATAAACATTAACCTGCTGCAACAACCCTAATTTTAGCCTTCACTACTTCAGCAAGTTCTCGAGCTTTTATAACATTATCAGCCACCACTGTGACATGCCCCATTTTTCTAAAAGGTCTTGTTTCTTTTTTACCATAAATATGAGGTGTCACTCCAGGTAAGGCTAGAATATCTTCTATGCCTTCATAAATAACTTTACCCGTATGTCCTTCTTCTCCTACCAGATTTACCATCACGCTAGCCACAGAACTTTCTGTAGCGCCAAGAGGTAAATTACAAACACATCTTATATGTTGCTCAAACTGGTCAGTAATCGACCCTTCTATACTGTAATGACCAGAGTTATGTGGTCGTGGTGCTACTTCATTAACGAGCAATTCTCCAGATTTAGTAAGGAATAGTTCTACAGCCAGCAATCCTACATGTTCTACAGCTTCAGAAACTTGTAAAGCCAGTGCTCTTGCGCGGTCAGAAAGATCCATGTTAATACGAGCTGGACAGATCACATATTCCACTTGGTTGGCCTCTGGATGGAATTCCATCTCTACCACAGGATACGTTTTCATTTCTCCATCAAAATTGCGGGCAACGATTACGGCAAGTTCTAGGTCAAAATCTATCCTGTCTTCATAGATACATTCCACTTGGGGCAAATCGTTTAAATCGCTCGCCTGTCTAATTACTTTTACACCTTTACCATCATAACCACCTTCGGCACTTTTCCATATAAATGGATAGGCTCTATCGTGATTTAGAGTTGGTTTTGGATAGACGTCAAAAGGGGCAGTAGCAATATGCTGATTTTGGTAAAAGGATTTCTGACGGGCTTTATTTCTTATCAAGTTTAAAACCTTTGCGCTGGGTGAAACCGCAATTCCTTTATCTTCTAAGTCTTGTAAAGCTTGTACGTTTACATTCTCAATTTCTATAGTCAGTACATCTACTTGCTCGCCAAATTCCATGACGGCTTCATATTCCATGATATCACCTTCAAAATAGACATCGCAGCCTTGAAAAGCTGGAGCAGTGCTATCTTTATCCATTACATAAGTAGCAATGTCCCATTTTCTAGTAGTGTAAAGCATCATTTTACCCAGCTGGCCGCCACCTAAAATACCCAAGGTAAAATCGGATGAGAATTGTGTCTGTTTCATGTTTCAAAAATAAGCGGTTCTTGTGAACTTGAACTTGAATTTGAGGACGAATTTGTGGATGAGTTCTAACTCGAACTTTTCTTCGAACTCGTATTTATTTTTTTGTTAAGTTGTTTCCTTGGTAAGATTTCCTACCTATTGAGAGCCTGTCGCAGCGAGGGCAGATGGGAAAGTAGAGTTTGAACTCGAACAGGGAAAATGATTTAAGAACTTCCTTTGGGGATACGGTTGATCTTTATTGAGCCTGTCGAAGTAAGGACAGAAGCCAAAACGGAGCTGGAAATTCAAATCAAACTTCAATTTATCAATCAAATTCGACTTTCTGTCCAATTCCATATGTTTGCCATGCTACATTTTTTTTGATTTTGTTTTAAATCTCTAGGGTTGAAGACCTAGAAGACTACTTTACGTAACTATAAAGTATTTTGTAGTACTTGAATTGAAACCTGAATTTGAAAAGAAATAGTCTTCTCTCTCATTTGTGAAATACTTTATTTTCAGTTTATTAGTTATGTAGACAGGTGATTTTATGTCTACTTCTACTGGATGGGCTAGCTGTTATCAGGTTTTCGTGCCAATAGCAGCGGCAGCGATGCAACCTTGCCGCAGGCGGGTGCAGACTTTATTTTTACTCTATCTAACTTTTTTTATTAGATTCAAATTACAAGAGAAGTAACAAGGTTATTTACGTGTTTATAGACTCTGTTCACCGGTGTAATTATCTACCGTAAACTGGGGCTGCATAGTGTTTACTAATCAGTATCTTTGCAAAAAAAAATATCCATTTTGATTAAGATCCACGATCTTTATTTTAAACCCTTTTTGAGTGCGCAAGAAATCGCTGCTGCGATAGATCACCTTGCTTACCAACTGAACAGAGATCTCTCAGATAAGAAGCCTATATTTTTAGGTATTCTCAATGGTAGTTACATGGTCCTAGCAGACCTTACTCGCAAGTTTACACATGAATGTGAAGTGAGTTTTTTACGTGCCAAGAGTTACGAAGGAACTAGTTCCACGGGTGTGGTAGAACTTGGTGATCAGCTCGATATAAATCTTGCAGGAAGGACCGTTGTGATCGTGGAGGATATTGTAGACAGTGGTTTGACAGTGGAGACGCTTTTGCGAAAGCTAAAACAACACCAGCCTCAAGACCTGAAAATTGCTACGCTTTTTTTTAAACCAGACGTATATGATCGAGAGTTAAAAATCGATTATATAGGAAAGAATATTGAAAATAAATTTGTCGTGGGATACGGCATGGATTATAATAATTTAGGGCGCAATTTGCCCGAACTTTACGTACAAACACAACGCATGAAAAACATCGTTTTATTCGGTCCTCCAGGAGCAGGAAAAGGAACCCAAGCCACTCGTTTAAAAGATAAATACGGACTGGTTCATATCTCTACAGGAGACGTTTTCCGTCAAAATATCAACAACGGTACCGAGTTAGGAACGCTGGCAAAAGCTTTTATGGACGAAGGAAACTTAGTTCCAGATGAGGTAACGATAAAAATGTTGAATGCAGAGGTGGAAAAAACACCAGATGCAGCAGGGTTTATTTTTGACGGTTTTCCGAGAACTAACGCTCAAGCAGAAGCCCTGGACAAAGTACTCGCTTCTAAAAATGAGAAAATAGATGGAATGGTAGCGCTGGAAGTGGCTGATGAAGTACTCGTTGGACGCTTGCTAGAAAGAGGTAAAGAGAGCGGTCGTCCAGATGATGCCAACGAAGGCGTGATAAGAGGTCGTATTTCTGTTTATTACAAACAAACAGCACCTTTAAAAGAGTACTACTCCGCACAGAATAAATATTACGGTGTTGATGGCGTAGGAGAGATGGATGCAATTACCGATAGATTAAGTCTGGAGTTTGATAAGCTTTAATTAATTTAGAGTTGAAAATTTCAAGTTGAACTGGAATTTAAAGAGATAAGAAACCTCTCTCCATAGTCTCGATAGAATTTATAGGTAATGGTAAACATTTATTGTATTTTGAATGTCGAACGAGGATTAAAGAATATTGAATTTGAATTTAACTCGAAAAAGTGAACGCTTCTTCTTGTTGTAAAAGTAGGATTAGGGCACAGAGTTTGTATTTGAATCAGAATGCCACTTGGAGCGAACGAAACATTGAGCTTGTCTGCAACGAGCCTGTTTAAGTGGCTAAAACGTTGTAAAAAAAGGGTGTTATGTACTTTGTTGTAGAACAAGAAATAGCAGCTTTTAGGCGGTGCATTGATCCTGTCGAAGGGTAGAGTAATAATACACAATTAACTAGTGACAAATAGCTGTTAACTAATAACTAGTAACGGAAACCAAATAACTGACAACCGAAAACTGTCAAATGAAAACTAAAAAATGACTGAAGGAAATTTTGTCGATTATACCAAAGTAACTATTGAATCTGGCCGTGGTGGTAAAGGAAGTACTCACTTGCACAGAGAAAAATATATAGATAAAGGTGGCCCAGATGGTGGTGACGGTGGTCGTGGTGGTCATATTATTCTCAAGGGAAATAAAAACTTGTGGACACTCTACCATTTTAAATACAAGCGACATTTTAAAGCTGCTCAAGGTGGTAATGGCGCAAAACAGCGCAGAACAGGTTATGATGGTGATGATGTAGTTGTGGAGCTTCCGTTAGGAACCGTTATTAAGGATACGGAGACGGGTCAGACTGTTCATGAAATTCTTGAAGATGGGGCAGAATTTATTCTTTGTGAAGGAGGAAAAGGAGGACGTGGGAACTGGCACTTTAAAACGGCTACAAGACAGACGCCTCGATATGCGCAAACTGGAATGGATGGAAATGCCTTGGATGTGACCTTTGAGCTCAAAATTCTTGCAGATGTAGGTCTTGTAGGATTTCCCAATGCGGGAAAATCAACTTTACTGTCGGTACTGACTTCAGCAAAACCTAAAATTGCCAATTACGAGTTCACCACTTTAAAACCCAATTTAGGAATCGTAGAATACCGTGATTTTAAGACCTTTGTTATTGCAGATATTCCGGGAATTATCGAAGGAGCGGCAGAAGGTAAAGGAATAGGACATCGTTTTTTAAGACATATAGAACGTAATTCTACCTTGTTATTTCTTGTTCCAGCAGACACTGACGATATCAGTGCTGAGTATGATATTCTGGTCAACGAATTGAGAAAGTACAATCCAGAAATGCTGGATAAAGAACGATTTGTAGTGATCTCAAAATGTGATATGCTCGATGAAGAATTGATACATCAAATGAAAGAAGAACTGGATGATCAAGGAGCCTTTAATGGCGCGCCTTACATGTTTATCTCTTCTGTTTCACAGATCAACCTGACCCAATTAAAAGATCGTTTGTGGACGATGTTGAATGAGTAAAAATAATTTTAAGATTATACGTATGGTTTTAAAGTAATAAAATAATAAAAAAGTATCATTTGAAACTTTTTTGATGCTGGCATTTACATCGCATGCACAGGAATATCTAGAAACTTGAAGTTTTGAAAGGGTAGATATCAAAGTGATTTACCATTTAGGCAGCTTTCGTCTTACCCCATTTAGGAACCATTTCTAATTCTATATTTTTCAGTCTGGAAGCAATTCTTCGTACGTATTTTGATCAAAAAAAGGAAGCCATAATAATGCGGTTTAGTTCATGTTTACTCATAAAGTAAGTATTTTACTCTAATTTTCTGATAGTCTTCAAGTCCTTTCTCCCAAGTAGCAGCGATTTCTTGGGCGCTCATACCTTTCTCAATATGAGCTTGCAAAGTTTTTGTTCCTGCGAGTTTGGTAAAAAAAGAGTTGAAGAAGTTTTGTTTAAATGGAGCTTTCGCAAAAGCGTCTACTAAAAATTCCAATTCTAAATGATCCAGCTTTTTGTACTCTCTTAAATCTACACCATAGCATTTCTTCCCGTTAAATAAAGGTCTTTTTGCACCTACATTAGGTGTCGGAGTAAAAGCAAAGTCTGTATATTTTACTAGTGATGGAGAGCCATACACTTGAAACTGCATTTCAGTACCACGACCTACGCTTACGTCTGTTCCTTCAAAAAAACAAAGGCTGGGATAGAGGTTTATCGCTTGATCATTAGGTAAATTAGGCGATGGTTGAATAGGGATACTATAAGAAGAGTCATGCGTATAATTGTAGCATTTTATGACTTCTAAGTCTGTCTGGAGATTTTTATCCAGCCATTGTTCTCCATTAATCATTAGGGCATATTCACCTATTGTCATTCCGTGAACTACTGG
>NZ_JBLIGN010000039.1:0-24198 GCF_047636915.1 Nonlabens sp.
CATTGTGTTGCTGGCTGGCATCGAGATCTGGATTCCCCACAACTATGTTTTGCGGATTTGTTCTATCTTCTACAGGCTGCAACTGTCTAACACTAGGAATATTGATGCTATTGCTATAATTTATATATGCCCTACCGAATTTACCAAATTTGTAATTCACATTTGCTCTAAGGTATGGATCTGTAAATTCTTTATCAAACCTAGTGTCGAGCAGCACATCTTCACTTTCCAATGTTTGATGAATAATCCCACCGCTTAAATCAAATCTGAAGCCTCCTTTATCGTAACGCAGTCCTAAACTAGGCCTTTGCTGGCTATTCTTTACTTCATAATCATTACTTAATAGGTTATTAAAAAGTAGACTTCCTGAACCATCACGATCAAAAAGACTCCTTTTATTTTTCTGATTCCCTGTCTCTACGTTGTAGTTAACCGATAGTCCCAAGGCGTCTGTAAGTTTTTTATTAAGGTATGGTGTAACTGAGAAACTATTACTTTCTGACTTCGTATCAATGAGTTGATCTTGAATATCTGGAGTTTCAGGATTCCCTAAGCTATCGTATCTAATAATAATACTATTAAAATCACTCTGAGAGTTGTTCTTATCTCTATTTACATTTCCGTAAAAACCAAAATAAGTACCTTTCTCTTTGGTATTTCTAGAGAAGTTAAAGTTAGCTCCTAGTGATTGGTTATCAGAATTAGAAATGCTAGAAGTAGTTACATCATTTATAGTATTCCCTCTGTCATCACTAGATTTAGAACTGCTTGTGTTGTCACTAAAATTATCAGAAATATTAATAGTAGGACTGATGTTGAACGATGTAAGTGTATCTGGTTTCACTTCTATACGACCACTTATTCTATGACTATCTCCTGCTCGATCACCTCGGTTAGAACTTTCTGTAATAAAAGTACGGTCTGGTAAGAAGGTTTCTCGACGGCTGTCAGAGGCAGATCTGGTATCATTTCCTCCATAAAAATAGTTCATTGAAACACCAACCTTTTCACCCCAATCCTTAGATAGATTTATTCCAGCGCTATCGCTAGAGGTGATACCGCTACTACCACCAAAATTCTGTCCATTAATTCCGAAGCTTCCATTACTACTTCTAGAAATAGAATAGGCGCTGCCTCCCATAGCGTCGTAGATTTCGTCAAAAGAAAAACCAGGGCTATTGATGTTGTTGCTGCTTCCCAATACACTTAGCTTGAAATCATTATTAAAGTAATTTACAATTCCGCTAGTTGAGTAACGTTCGTCTGTTCCTCCACCAGCAGTAAGTCTAGAGAACCAGCCTTTATTTTTATCCTCATCTATAGTAATATTAATCTCACTAGCATTTGCGTCTCCAGCTTCTCCAGTAGCTTTTTGGGCATCTGTTTTTGACTCTGTTACTTGAATTTTATCAATGATTTCTTTAGGTAGATTTTTAAGAGCTATTTGTGGGTCATCGCCAAAAAATTCTTTTCCGTTAACCAAAATCTTAGAAACTTCTTTTCCGTTTACGGTGATCTTTCCATCCTTATCGATTTCAACTCCTGGCAATTCCTTTAAGACATCTTCCAGAGTCGCATCAGCTTTTGTATTAAACGACTTAGCATTGAATTCTAAAGTGTCTTTTTTAACTGTTATAGGCGCTTTACGCGCGGTAATCAGAACACTGTTTAGTGATTCTATGTCGCTACTTAAATCTATTACTCCTAGGTCTATATCTCTACGCTCCTCAAGACTCATTAGAAATGAATAATTTTTATACCCTTGAAAAGAAGCGATAAAATTTACTCTTTCATAAGCTGTATTTCCCGATAGGTTAAAAACTCCATCTTCATTCGTGATAGAATAGGTGATTAATGTAGAGTCTTTCACACTTTCTAGATAAACTGTTGTGCTTAGCATCCTCTCCTTAGTGGTAGCGTCTTTTACTATTCCTTTAATATTGAATTGCTGAGCGTGTAAAGTGCTGGAAAGAGCCATTATAAAAATAGCATTGATACATAATCTCATACAGATTAGATTGGATTGATTAGCTTTAATTAACAAAAGACAAACGCAATTATATTCGAGAAATTTTATCCATACATACGTCTTAACATTTTGTTGTGAAAATAAAACTCTTATTGCAGGGCAACCCACTTCATCAAAATAAGAGCTACAACAAAAAAGCATCCCAAAAGGATGCTTTTTACTGTCAAATTATAAAAATATATTATTTTTTTCTCATGTAAACACTAATTGGCACTCCATGAAAATCAAAATGCTTTCTAAGCTGGTTTTCCAGATACCTTTTATAGCCATCCCTCACATACTGGGGCAAATTACAGAAGAAGGCAAATTGCGGTTGTGTTGTAGGCAGCTGAGTAACAAACTTAATTTTTACAAATTTACCTTTCAATGATGGCGGCGGATACTTCTCGATAAGAGGAAGCAACACCTCATTAAGCTGACTTGTTTTGATCTTTTTAGAACGATTATTAAAAACGGTAACGGCTGTTTCAATCGCTTTATGGATACGCTGTTTGTTAAGAACTGATATAAAGACAATGGGAACATCTGTAAATGGCTCCATTTCCTTTCTAATCTTTGCTTCAAATTCTTTAGCCGTATTAGTCTCCTTATCTATAAGGTCCCATTTATTAACTAATACCACAATTCCTTTACGGTTACGCTGTGCCAGCCAAAATATATTTTGCACCTGTCCATCAAACCCTCTTGTCGCGTCTAGCATTACGATACACACGTCACAATGCTCAATAGCCCTTACACTGCGCATCACGCTATAGAACTCTAAGTCTTCCCGTACTTTCTTCTTTCTTCTAATTCCAGCAGTATCTACTAAATTAAAATCAAAACCAAAACGATTGTACTTCGTATCTATAGAATCACGTGTTGTTCCAGGAATATCTGTAACGATATATCTCTCCTCTCCTATCAAGGCATTGATAAAAGAACTTTTACCTGCATTAGGTCTTCCTACTACCGCAAATCGAGGTAAATCGTCTCTTTGCTCTTCTTCGGTATCTGGAAGCACTTTTACTAATTCGTCCAGTAAATCTCCAGTTCCACTTCCATTCATACTGGAAACAGAATAGTATTCCCCAAGACCTAGATTATAAAATTCATAAGCATCTTGCTCCCGCTGATTATTATCTACTTTGTTCACAACTAGAAAAACGGGCTTTGTTACTTTGCGCAACAGCTTTGCCACATCTTCATCCATAGGAGTGATTCCCTCTTCGGCATTTACCATGAATAGAATGGCGTCAGCTTCATCAATAGCTAATTCTACTTGATGATCGATTTCTGTCTCAAAAACATCATCACTTCCAATCACATAACCACCGGTATCGATAAGAGAGAACTCTTTACCGTTCCAGTCACTTCTGCCGTAATGTCTATCTCTAGTTACCCCACTAACAGAATCGGTAATTGCCTCTCTACGTTGAATCATACGATTAAAAAGAGTTGACTTACCCACATTAGGTCTTCCTACAATTGCTACTATACTCATGATGGCATTTTTTGCGTTTGCAAAGGTAGTTTTTTATTGATTACAAGAGCATTAGGTTTTGTAAGATGTTTTATAAATATTATGCTTTCGCGAAAGCGGAACTATCCTTGATAAAAGAATGATTAAAACACTAAAAAAACACGGTTTACTTCTTGCGATCGATCACGTAATCTACCATTTTTAATAGGGACTCTTTATAGGCAGATTCTGGATAAGTATTGAGAATATCTAACGCCTCTTGTTTGTAATGATACATCGATTTAATGGCATAATCAAGACCTCCATGATCCTTCACATAATCTATGACCTCGCGCACGCGTTTTTTGTCACGATTATATCTCTTTACAGAGTTGATTAGCCATTTTTTATTTTTGGGAGTAGCGGTATTCAGACTATAAATAAGCGGTAACGTCATTTTTTGCTCCTTGATATCGATTCCTGTAGGTTTGCCGATCCGCTTGTTGCCATAATCGAAAAGATCATCTTTAATCTGAAATGCCACACCTATAAGCTCGCCAAATTTGCGCATTTTCTCCACATCTTCTCCTTCTGGATCGACAGAACAGGCACCCAAACTGCAGCAAGCAGCAATTAAAGTGGCTGTCTTTTTACGTATGATATCGTAGTACACCTCTTCTGTTATATCTAGTCTTCGAGCTTTTTCTATCTGGAGCAGTTCTCCTTCACTCATCTCACGCACCGCAACGCTTATGATCTGCAATAGGTCAAAGTCTTTATTGTCAATGCTTAAAAGAAGCCCTTTAGAAAGCAAGTAATCTCCCACTAAAACAGCAATCTTATTTTTCCATAAGGCATTTACAGAGAAAAAACCTCTTCTCTTTAAACTATCGTCCACCACATCATCATGCACTAAGGTAGCGGTATGAATTAACTCGATAACAGATGCACCTCGGTAAGTACGCTCGTTTACTTGTCCATTACCTACCATTTTTGCTACTAGAAAAACAAACATGGGACGCATTTGTTTTCCTTTGCGGTTCACTATAAAATGGGTAATGCGATTGAGCAGTGCAATACGTGAAGCCATGGAAAGATGGAACTTCTCTTCAAAAAGTTCCATTTCATGAACGATAGGCTCCTTAATTTGCTCAACAATTTTCATAGAATACAAATATACTGTTCCCGTTCTTACTGATTTGAAAGTTTAAGATTTTTACTAGAAATAGTGTGCTAATTAGTGAAATCCATAATTTAAAATCTCGCTGAAAAAAATATTTTAACGATTTATACTTATTATCTGTTAATAAAACCTTAAATTTTTACAATGACAGTGGTATATACTAGTGGTAAACTATTTGAAAATTATATCTTTATACCATAATCATAAAATCTCTAAAAATGAAAAAAATTACTTTATTATTAATGGCTATACTGTCATTTAACTTTGGTAGCGCCCAGTTTACCGAAGATTTTAACGGCACCACTTTCCCACCAGCTGGTTGGGTTATTTATCCTGGCGCAAACGGACTTGGTACAGCTGTAACATGGACGCAACAAGGAACTGCTCCTGACCTAGATGCTCGATGTATTTGGGAAGCGGTAACACCGGCAACGGCAATAGCAGAAGATTGGATTGTAACGCCTCTTATTCCAGTTAATGCCATGCAAAATGAATTGAAATTCAATGCCAGAGACTTTAATGCTCCTGACTATGGATCGACACTTTCTATAAGGGTATCCACTACTTCTCAGACAAATACTACCACATTCACAGAAATAGCAAATTATAATGAGGCAGCTCTAGGCGCAAATACGGGACCTGTTGATTTTGTCATAGACCTAAGCGCATATTTAAACTCAAGTGTTTACATCGCTTTTATTCACTTGAATAATGATGGTGACGCGGTTGCTATAGATGATGTTTCTGTAGACGGTGCACCAGCCTGTGCTATACCCAATGCTTTAAACCTTACCGATTTCACATCCACAACCGCTGACGTAACTTGGACTAACGCAGGTGACTTTGAAATTGAGTACGGTTTATTTCCTTATGCATTACGTGACCCGGGCGGAACTACAGACGTTGTAACTGCGGGTAGCAGTTATCAATTAACCAGCTTAACACCTGGTGTTTCTTATAATCTTTTTGTAAGACAAAATTGTGGTATGGGGCTTCTATCAGACTGGGAAGAAATTATTGTTGGAACCAGCCCTAATGCATCCGTTTCTTTTCCTTTTTCCGAAGATTTAGAACCAGATGCAAATCAAGCACTTTTATTGAATTTGGGAGTAAGCTTTTTCACAAATACAAATAACTGGTCATTTGGTCAAGATGATATAACTGACGGCGACACAACAAATGATCGTGCTAGTAATGGTATTAGTTTCTTCTTCTCCAATAATACTTTTTCAAATGCAGACGCAGACGCTACCTTATTTTTCGGGCCTTTTACGCTTACTACTGGAAATCAATATACTTTTAGTTTTGACCAAAGAAATAGTGTGGTTTCCAATGCTACAACACCAAATAAGGATATTGAGCTTATTGCTGCTACCACAAATGACGGTGCAACAAATACCGTTTTAGCCACATTTGACGATATGAACAATATTACATATCAGGTAAGAAGTGGCACATTTTCACCTGCTTCTTCTGGTGATTATTATTTTGGTATTAGAGATAAATCTACTGTTCTTACAGGAGTAACTGCTGGCAATTCAGTTTTTGCAGATGCTATAACCATTTCATCAACACTAAGCGTAGGTGACTTTAATGAAGTTAGTTTAAATTCTTTCTTTAATAGTCGTACGAATTCTTTGAATGTCGAGATCTCTCAAGGATCAATTGAAGCTGTTGAAATATATAACCTTTTAGGTCAACAAGTGGCAAATCAAAAATTCAATGAATCTAGCATTAACATAAAAATGGATGCTGTTCCTGCTGGAGTTTACATAGCTAAAGTTGCTTTTGAAGGCACTACTCAATCGGTTAAGTTTATTAAAAAATAAACTCCTCTTATTCTTATTTAAAAAGCATCTCCTTGGGGATGCTTTTTTCATTATGTCTACTTCATAATATTTGTTTTGTGATAACTAATCATTAATTTTAAAACAAAAAGAATGCTCTTTTCGAATCGTGAAAATTATAAATTAATAAGTAGGATACTAGCTTTAGGCTTCTTTATCATCACTCTTTACTCTTGTAAAAATGATGATGATGCTATTGCAATAGCTCCACAAGTCATCACAGAAGCTAACATAACTGTTTATAATCAAGATGAATTAACTGATGATTATGTACTTGTCTCTCCGTTTAGAGGTAATTCATCCTTTTTAATTGATCGTCAAGGAACTATCTTACAAAGATGGTCTAGTACTGAGTCTACCTTTATGGGATATCTAAGGGAAGATGGCTCTGTCGTTAGGCCCGTAATAACAGGTGTGAACAACGGCATAACCCTAGGTGGTAAAACTGGTGCCATAGAAATTATTGATAAAAATAATAATCAAATATGGAAATGGAGCTTAGACACAGCGACCGAAGCACTGCATCACGATATTTCCTTATTGCCTAATGGCAACATATTAGCTTCAGTTTGGGTGGTTAAAGATAGGGCAGCATGTATTGCAAATGGTAGAGACCCTAATTCTATAGTTGAAGATAGACTTATCATAGATAAAGTAATAGAAATACAACCGGTAGGTTCAGGTCAAGCAAATATCATTTGGGAATGGTCTCTGTGGGATCATTTAGTACAAAACTTTGATGCTTCAAAGTTAAATTTTGGAGCTGTTAGCAATGGAAATTTATTTGATATCAATTTATCAACGGAAGGAATTAACTACACACATGTAAATGGATTAAATTACATTCCATCACTTAATCAAATTGTTTTAAATAGCAGGGTTCTTAATGAATTCCTTATAATTGATCATGACCTATCTACGCAACAAGCAGCTTCCAACATTGGCGGCAGATACAATAAAGGTGGTGAAATTCTTTACAGATGGGGAAACCCAATGAACTATACTTCTGGAACACCAATGGATCAACAACTACACGAACATCATGATACTAGTTTTGTGGGGAATAACAGTCTTTCTAGAGGCACTTTTTTAGTCTTTGATAATCAAGACGGTCCAGACTTTTCTACTGTAAAAGAAATACATATAAACGTATCTCCTGATGGTGTATATGAGATGTTACCATCCAGCGGCAACAGCCCAGCCAACCCTATATGGAGTTATTCAAGTGAAGAGATATACTCTCAAAGAACCTCTGGAACACAGCGATTACCTTCTGGTAACACGCTTATTACGAGTACAACAGGCAATATAATTAGAGAAGTGAATTATGCCAATGAAATTCTTTGGGAATTTAACGCTGCGATAGAAGTTAATGGAGTACTAGAAATTGACTCTTCTGGATTTAAATCTAGAAGTTATGAAAAGGATTATTTAGGAGTGATCGCTTTGGGACTTTAGATGCTATACATAATACAATAGCTACGGCTGTACTGAAAGCATATAGCGTTTCTGGAATCTTTCCTGACTACGTTTAAAAAATTACTTCTGTTTATTTGCTAGTTGCCCACATGCAGCATCTATATCTTTACCTCTACTGCGCCTTACATTAACTGTGATGCGATGCAGCTCTAATTGTGTTTTGTATAATTCGACCGATTTTGCACTAGCTTGTTCAAATCTATCGTCATCAATCGAGTTGTATTCTATGATATTCACTTTACAAGGAATGACCTTACAGAATTTTATTAACTCATGGACATCCTCTTCCGTATCATTTATCCCTTTCCAAACAACGTATTCGTAGGTGACCCTTGTTCCTGTTTTATCATACCAATACTTTAGGGCATCCTTAATATCGACAAGAGGGAACCGTTCATTAAAAGGCATGATTTTAGTTCGCTTTTCGTCAATAGCACTGTGTAATGACAGCGCCAGATTGAATTTCGGTCCATCGTCTGCAAGTTTCTTCATCATCTTAGGAACTCCACTTGTGGAAAGCGTTATGCGCTTAGGAGACATCCCTAAACCATCTTCACTAGTTATTTTTTCAATAGATTTGAGAACATTGTTATAATTCATCAATGGTTCTCCCATTCCCATGAAAACGATATTTGATAAGGGCATGTTGTGGTACAACCTGCTTTGTTGATCTATCGCTATTACTTGATCATAAATTTCATCTGGTTCGAGATTACGCATGCGCTTCAGCCTAGCGGTTGCACAAAATTCACAATTCAAACTACAACCTACCTGAGAAGATACACAAGCTGTCGTTCGAGATTCTGTAGGTATCAGTACAGACTCTACTGTTAAACCATCGTACAATTTTACTGCATTTTTAATAGTCCCGTCGAGACTTCTTTGCATATCATCCACCTTGATATGGTTGATAACAAAATGCTCTTCTAAAAAAACTCGGGTTTCTTTAGAAAGATTAGTCATGGTGTCAAATGAATGTGCCCCCTTCTTCCATAACCATTCATATATTTGGTTACCTCTAAAAGCTTTATCGCCACTTCCAGCAAAAAAATCTCTTAACTGATCCTTAGTTAAGGCTCTGATATCTTTCTTTTTTTCTTTCAACATATGGTGTAAAAAAACGCATTGCAAAATTACATGATCTTACAACGCGTTAGCTATAAATTCTTAAGTTTATTTACTTCTTAATCAGCTTCTTTGTAATTTGAACCTCATTTACCGATAAATTGAGGATATACAGACCATTTGAAACAGCTTCTAAATTTATTTGAGAGGTACCGGCTACCAAACTACCAGATTTGACCAACTTCCCACTCAAACTATAAATATCATACTTAACTGCATCGAGACCAGACTCCACACTAAAAATACCTGTTGAGGGATTAGGGAAAATACGCACTGAATTTTGAAGTTCGTCTTCTAATCCAGCGGCGGAATCAATTTTAAAAGGAGTCACTTCAGCATCTGTAAAACTTCCACCAGAGAAAATTTGAACTCCTGTATCTGTAGTTAATGAATAGTTACCTTGTCCAAAACCACAACAAATGCCATCACTTGCAGAGTCGCTGATCGTAAATTCATAACATCCTCCACTCACTATATTAAAAGGCCTTGTGTAAGATGTTGTACTTGCAGGTAAAGATCCTCTTGCACCAGAAGCCACTATAGCACCTGAATCATCAGTAACTTGCCAAGATGTTTCACTAGCATAATTATCTGTCAATATGGTAAACACTACCGTGCTAGTTGCAGCAAATGAAGGTGAAGGATTCAAATCAAAATCAGCGGTGATTCTATTGTTAGCAACGTTTTGATCAGCAACCCCATTTGGATTCTCTAAACTTACAGTAAGTGTAGCCGCTCCTGTTACTGTAAAAGGAGGTAAGTTAACCGTATCGCTTGCACCTTGAACAATGCTACCTGTATAATTTATAGTTGTTGTATTGGCTGTTCTATCATAGCGATAGACGATGTCTACACTTGTAAGAGTGCTCGAACCTCCATTAGTAATTTGAACCACTGGACTGATCGTTCCAGAACAAACCAGCGATGGAACATTACTTATAATAGCACTCGCATCAATAGCAAAAACTTGTAAAGGGGGATACTGTCCTAAACTATCCTGACCAGAATTAGTAGGATCCAACCAGTTGCTCAATCTAGTACTATTTGTAGTGCCAAAATCCCAACCTGTATCTACTCTACCATAATAATCTAAAGCATTGTTATCGGTGGTACCATTGCATGCTGCGGCCCCACCAGATAGAACTCCAATAATTTCCCCGTTCTCATTAAATAACGGTGATCCAGAAGATCCAGGCTCGGTAACTCCTAAATCCCAATCAGAAATCAGCCACATCTTAGTCGCGTTGTTGCCATTAAAAGATCTTGTATTACGCGCGCCGCCTTGGTCATCTCTGCATACTTTCTGTATATCTCCTCGCGGATGGTGAATAGAAAAACTCACCGTTGGGATAGCTGTAGTCGATTTATTCCATCCTGCCCAAACTATATCTGGATTAGAATTGAAAAAACCTGTATCTGTGATCCTCACCAGAGCCATATCACTATCGCTACTGCTCATTAATAATTGAGCCCCACTAGCCGTTTGATCAAATACACCAGTTACACTACCTTGCGTAGAAGAGCATCTGTCTACTGTACTTCTCCAGTTAAATCTAAAAGCCCAGCCGGAAACACCACCACCTAGACAGTGATTTGCGGTCATGAAATACGGCGCCTGATCATTAGCCGTATTGTTAACCAGTGCTCCAGAGCAAAAACCGTTATTACCAGATACTAACATAGCAGCACTTTTCTTCACATCTTCTTTCACTTGATCGATACCGAAAGGATCAGCCCCAGTAGGAGTTATATCACAATTTACATCTTGATTACAGTCGCCAGAATCATTTAAAGCTTTTGCTTCATAAAAATCTTCAGTAGTGCGATACCCATGTATCACATTCCCTATTTCTATTCTACTTTGTCCTATTAAATCTTTTGGCTCATAAAACTCCACCCAAACATCGTCAGACTCAATAGGCCATATCCCTAAGGCTTTGTTTACATTATTTTGTTCATAAGTAAATAGCTTTGAAAGATCGCTTTGGTCGTAAGCAGATACTCTCATCCATGCTCCTGGTCGCAAATCAAACCAATCAAAGAAAATATTCATTGTTCTTGCAGCAGGGGATTGGATCCTAACTCTCCACAACTGATCTCCATTATCTAAAGTAATTTTTTGACCATGCGTATCGGGATCAATATTTGCTGCAAAATCATAACCAAAACGCCATGGGGTACTTTTATCTAAATCGCGAACTGCATCTTCATTTGCTAACTCCTCAAAAGGAACATTTTTAAATTTTTCAATTGGACTGTCGTAACTAGTTGTTAATTTCCAGGACAAGGGCTGCTGTCCAGAAAAATCGTTTTGGGCTGCTGTTATTTGTATTACAAATAAAACCAGCAAAAAGGTAATTTTTTTCATGTTTTGAATTTATTGAGGGCAATATAGTCAACATAAATAAAAAACCCTAAAGAATCAAGGTTCAATGGGACTTTAAATGAAAACACTATGGAATTCATGATATTAAATATCATCAATAAACCCGATCAGATTTAAATTTTAGAAATTCTCTCTGTAACGGTTCTGTTTTCATCTTCCACCTTTAAGCAATAGATTCCGTTAGAAAGATTTTTAATATTTAGTTGATTTTCAACTTGATCAAAAGACCCTTTGTGTATTAGTTTTCCTGAAAGGTCATAAATACGGTAACTAGATGGGCTTTCCAGAATCACATGTACGAAACCCGTTGAAGGGTTAGGGTAAATTTTAATGCTTAAAGCGGCAACTATATCCTTATTATTTAAAATGTTGTAAAACGCTCTATTTAATGTATTTGCCGCAGTACTATCTGGATCTAACCAGCTACTAAGTCCAGTGGCAGCTGCACCTCCACCATTCCAAGCAGTACTCATTCTACCATAAAAATCTGGTTGCCCGTTATCCACAGTCGCACTACAAGCTGCTGCTCCTCCATAAAGTTCTCCTATCATATGACCGTTTGTATTTATAAGACAACTGCCTGAAGAACCACCTTCCGTTACTCCATAGTCCCAATCTGCTACTGCCCATGTTTGAGCTGTTACACCACCTATAGTCATATTTTGAGCAACTGGAGCCTGATCATTTCTACATAATTTCATGATATCACCAGATGGATGATGAACCCCTAATTGTGCTGTTGACACAGTTGTTGTGCGATCCCATCCACCATAATAAAGGTTCCATGCTAGTGGTGGAGATTGATTCAACTGAAAAAGGGCCGTATCGCTAAAACTGTGATTCATTCTTAACACCGCACCGCTTAAAACTTGTGTAGGATTAAAAGGACCTGTGGTATTTGTAAAGGTGGCACCATCTGGAGTAGTGGCAAACCATTCAAAACCGAAAACCCAATTAGCAGCATTAAAAGATCCCGAAGCACCGTCGCTAGCTCCTAAACAATGGTTTGCCGTATAAAAATAGGGAGTTGCATCTTCTCGTACATTATTGATCATGGTCCCTGTACAAAGGCCATTCCCATTTATGATTATTCGTGCTATGCCTGTCTGTAGTTGTCTCTTATGGTTACCCAGTCCTGTCCATTAGTGGACCCTTGGTTGGGATTGCACATTATATCTACGTTACAAGCTCCAGACTCATTTAATTTTAAAAAGTCATTCTCTACTTTTCCAAAACCTCTATATCCATGAACTACTTGTTCTATAGAAATTCTTCCTTGATTTCTAACAGCCGCTGGCTCGTAATAATCTATCCAAACATTATCGCCATAAATGATCCAAGAACCCAAAATACGATCTTCTTGATTTTCTTTTTGAGTATAGGGACCTATCTTGTCTGTATGATCCTTATTTTACAGGCACATTTATGCTCCTTCTGGAAGGTCATAGCGATCAAATAAGAAATTAATAGTCCTTGCTCCTGTTGATTCTATATTTAACCTCCATATGCGGCCCCCATTTTCCAATTCTGTCCACTGACCTGAATTAAATAAATGAAGGTCGACAGGAATTTTTTTACCAAATCGGTATGGTTTAGGCAATCCTTGATCCATTAAAGCATCTTCTTGCTCTAGAGCTTGTAAATCAATAGACGGCATGACTACCTTTTGTGGCTGGCTTTTAAAAGTAAGATCTCAACTACGTGGAGTTGCTTCATTGGTAACTTGTCCTAGGACTATTTGGGAGACAAGCAAAACGACAATAAAACACCTCTTTTTCATTCTTAATCATTTAGTAATGAGCATAATATAAATACAATCAGCGTTTTAACATAATTCTATATGTTAAAGTTCCTGTTGTAACATAAGGTGCCGATCCTTATTATTCTATGATAAACGATTTAAAAAAAAAGCCTTAAAATAAATTTTAAGGCTTTTTTTTAAAATTGAAATTAATATAAGAAACGCTTAATCAATAATCAACATCGCATCTCCGTAAGTACTGAATTTATAATCTTCTTTTAAAGCTATTTCATATGCTTTTTTCAGAAAATCATATCCAGCGAAAGCAGCTGCCTGCATCATTAGAGTTGATTTAGGATGGTGAAAGTTAGTAATCATGCTATTGGCGATACTAAATTCATAGGGAGGAAAAATAAATTTATTGGTCCACTCGTTAAATGTGTTTAAATGACCATTGCTGCTCACTGCACTTTCTAATGTACGCATTGTTGTTGTTCCTACCGCACAAACATTTTTTCTAGTATCTATTGCATGATTCACAATATCACAAGTCTCTTGAGTAATAAATGCTTGCTCACTGTCCATCTTATGCTTAGAGAGGTCTTCTACTTCGACTGGAGCAAATGTTCCTAAACCTATATGCATAGTGACTGCAGTTCTCTTTATTCCTTTTATCTCAAGTCGTTTTAAAAGATGTCTTGAAAAGTGAAGGCCCGCAACTGGAGCTGCAACAGCTCCTTCTTTTTCAGCAAAAATCGTTTGATAGCGCTCCTCATCTTCCGGCTCCACATCCCTCTTTAATTCTTTAGGCAGTGGTGTTTCTCCAAGATCTTTAAGCGCTTGTCTAAATTCTTCATAACTTCCATCATAGAGAAAACGCAATGTACGCCCCCGAGAAGTGGTATTATCTATAACTTCAGCTACTAGGTTTTCATCCTCGCCAAAGTATAATTTATTTCCGATCCTTATTTTTCTGGCAGGATCTACTAATACATCCCATAATTTTGTTTCAGGATTCAATTCTCTAAGAAGAAAAACCTCGATTCTTGCACCAGTTTTTTCTTTATTACCATACAATCTGGCAGGGAAAACCTTAGTATCATTCATCACAAAGATGTCATCTTCATTAAAGTAATCAATCACATCCTTAAACATTTTATGCTCAATTTCACCAGTTTTCCTGTGCAACACCATCAACTTAGACTCATCTCTATTTTCTGCAGGATGTTGTGCGATGCGATCTTCTGGTAGCTCGTAACCGAATTGTGATAACTTCATTAATTGATTATTTTATAAGCTGCAAATATACAATCTGAGCATAGGCCTTGTCAAGTAAAAACACAGTTAAATTTCTGTAATCGTTACATTTACCTCTTTAAGGTCTTGATAAAACCTTTTATAACTCTTCGTAACTACCATTGCATCCTTAATAACAATAGCTGTCTTCATGCAAAGTGGGGCAAATGCCATTGCCATTCTATGATCTTGGTAAGTATCAACTAGAACCTCTTGATTAAATGCTGTTTGTGTTTTAAAATGTAATTCTATAGAATGATCTGTTATTTTGATTTCGCTTTCGCGAAAGCGTGACCCAACCTGCATCATAGCCTCTATGCGATCTGTCTCTTTAATTTTAAGTGTATGTAAACCTGTTAAATGTGCATTAATCCCCAAACCTAGACAGGTAGCAAAGATAGTTTGCGCCTGGTCTGGCTCATTAGTTAAGTCCAGCACGACTTTATCGGGCAGTCGCTTATCCTCTTTTATCAGATGCATTCCGTACTCATCAAAAATAGTGGTAACACCTAGTGGGGAATATATATACACCAACTTATGATCGCCCTGTAATGAGGCTGCATTGTAAAAAGAGAGGTGTATCTCGTACCCAGGCTCTTGAAATGCGACCCAGCTGTACCAATATCCAGCGCTACTCCAGTCGCTCTCTACCGTCGCTGTTTCTATTACTGGCAGCACAAGCGGCTTTATTCGAACCAACTCTTGAACTGCTTCATTATGCTTATATTCTTTATGAGTTTTGGCAAACGGTTCAAAACTTATATCGACACCCAATTGTCTTAATATATCTACCGTCATTTCTAGGTAAGGCCTAGAGGTAAGTTGGTTTATTATATGGAGTTGTAGTCCTTTTTCAAAACTAGGCGCAATGAGTAGTAAGGCGGTAAGGAACTGGCTGGACACACTTCCATCTATAGGAAGCCTACCTCCAGTTATTTTTTTACCTTTTATTTTTAATGGCGGGAAGCCTTTTTTTTCTAAATAAGAAATATCAGCACCTAAATTATTGAGCGCGTCCACTAATATGCCTATGGGGCGTTGTTTCATGCGATCGCTTCCTGTAAGTATAATTTCTTTCCCTTCTTGCATCGCAAAAAAAGCAGCTCCAAAACGCATTGCCGTGCCTGCATGCCCTATGTCTAGAACAGCATCATTACTCTGGAGAACTTCACTTAAATGATTACTGTCATCACTATCGGATAGGTTTAAAATACTTATGTTTTTATAAAGCGCTTGTAAAATCAACCAGCGATTACTTTCACTTTTTGATCCAGAAATAGTCAGTGAGACCTTATTTTTAGCTGCTGTAACCTTGGACAGTCTTAAATCAATCACTACTATTTTAGTTTTGAATTATTATGATGCCTATCGTGATCTCTTTCTGTTTTTATCGCAAGCTTATTATGAAAGGCAGCCTCTAGATCTGTTCCTGTTTGATTTGCGAGACATAGCACGACAAACATAACATCTGCCAGTTCTTCTCCTAGATCTTTATTTTTATCGCTTTCTTTCTCGCTTTGTTCCCCATAACGGCGAGCAATGATGCGAGCTACTTCACCTACTTCTTCTGTAAGTTGGGCCATATTAGTAAGTTCATTAAAGTAACGAACTCCATGCTGTTTGATCCATTGATCTACTTGTTCTTGTGATTTCTTTATACTCATGTTAGATTTTCTTTAGGACTATTTTTTGAGCGTCTTTCTCCACTATTGCTTCAAAGAATTTTTTAAACGCTGGATAATCTTTAGGTTGTATAACTGATACATCTAAGTTAAAAGTAGCTACCGTAGAAATCATGTTTCCTTGATTCCTGGTAACGTATTTATAATAACCTATAGTATCATTGTAAACAGCTTTAATACTTTCAGGGATAGATTCTACTTCATAACCTTCGGGAATCTTTATATTAACGATAGTTTTAGTTTTATACGGGAACGATAAGTCTAGAGGTAATTTCCTAGTTTCTAACTTAAAAGGACTTTCTTCATTAGCCTCGTATAATAATGGTGTTATATAAATGTTATCCCCTACTTTGTCAAAGGCATTTTTAAACTTAATATCATATTTGTAGGTCAGATCAGAGTCTACATTTTCTAGACCTTCCACAATCACATTGCTTATTTCAAGTCCAACGTTATCATTTTGAATGTGCTTTTCTAATTCATCTTCTGTAGAATTCATATTTGTGTTTCTAGAGTTAAGAGCTCTGTAATTTGTGTGCCTCTTCTGTCCATTACCGCTAGCTTCAGACTCACTATCTAGTTTGATATTTAAAAACACGATGTCTTCTGATTTTTGATTATCTGTAAGCCTTATCCATTCAGAACTACCGTCCTTTTTGATCAGTCTACCCTTCCAGTTTGCCGCTCTAATAGGCAATAAGTTAAGTCCAGCAAATTTCTCTGTAGCATCTACAAGTACTTTTTCATCTCCATAAGATACTTGCACCACTATATAATTAAAACCTTCTCTAGTAGGAAAAATAGGTGTCTCATTATCCACAGAACTTACTAAAACAGGATTTGCTTCTATCTCTGCCTCCCTTAACATTGAAACGAGCAATAGGTTTACTTCTGAAACATTTCCAGATCCTTTTTTATAAGCCTCTTTTATACCATCTTTAGTAAATACTCCATATTTACCATCCCATTTTACTTTTAATTTAAGGAAATCTAAAATTGCGGTTACCTTTTCTTTTGGGGTTGTTAAAGATTGGGTAAGATCTTCTAAATCTTTTCTGAAGAATCGAGAGCGTTTCACCTCATCTCCAAATTTATCACTATCGTAAATGGTTTTAGCAACTGCTTCCCAAGTAGTGCCGAACTCTTTTCTAACCTTTCCAGTTTGTACATCATTGAAAGAGGCTATATTGATAATCATCTTTGCACGGTATTTATTTAAATTTCCAGATAGGAACTCCGGCAGCAAAGCCGGAATATGTTGTTGTGTAAAACTGATTGATTTATTTGAAACTCTCACCTGCTGAATTTTTTGATCAGAATCAAAATAATCACTTTCACTTGCATCAATTAAAGTGGATGTTAAACTATCTTCAAAATCCTTTGCATTAAAATCAATCTTATACCTAGACTTGGGGTTAAAAACTACGTTATAAGAATAATAGTTTGGGAACTGTATATTTAAAGCTAAATTAATTATGGGGATACCGTACTGTAAGTTAATATCATCTATATAAGGAAATGGAGATTCAACAACATATGAAAATTCAATTATAGAGCCTATTCTTACATCTGGCATGGTAAAAGATTTTAAGGTGTAGAACTCACTTAAATCTTCTTCAAAAACAGAATTTACATCCAGCTCTACTTTCTCTACTTTTCCGTCTGTCAGGTTATAAGTAGTGCCAGACAAGTTTTTCAGAGTCTCTCTACCGCTATCTGACTGATACAATTGGATGCTTTGGGTCGCATAATCTAGACCTTTCTCTGTTTCAATCCTGATGCGCTGACGAATGGACAAGTACTGTTTGTAGTCTACAAAAACGACATCTACACTATTTAAAATAAGAATGGCATCATGATCATCACTAGTATCTTCTGTCTTTAGTTCAAAATCTTGCAGGGTTATTATTCCTGATTTTAAATCTTGACCAAAACTATAAACACAACTTAACAATAGAATTACTAATATATTTTTCATTTTATAATTTTTAAAACAGCTTTAGAGTTATCGTGCTTTACAATCTCTGCACTGAATTCCCTATACAATTCGTAATCTTCTTTATTAAAGTACCCTTTATTGATTTTTAAATACCTAATAATTTTTAAACTTCCACTTCCAGTGTCTGTAATTGTTAATTTATAATTTCCAAATTTACTTTTCAACTCTACATTATCTGGTAAAGCATCTACCTTAAAACCTATATCCAGTTTTATTTCATAATTATCTACATCTACATAACCTCTATCGATTTCAAAATCTGTATAACGATCTTTGTATTTCGTAGGTTCTGAATCGTTTCTATTAAAAAATACAGGCTGTATCAATAATAAATCACCCGTTTTAGATCCATACTTATCCACTGTTAAATTTACCGATTCTCTCACTTCGACAAGTTCAACATCAGTAATGACTTTTGCTTTATCAATATGAATTCCATTTAAATGGCTCCAGTAATTAGAGTAAGCCTTTTTCAGATCTTTTTGTGATTTTTTATCCCATTGATCTTTAAAAGAATATTGATAACCGCTCGTTGTCATGTCGATACTCGCAACTGCACTTCCATCTTTTTTAAGCTCAATTTGAGCAGTAGATTTCTGTAAATTAGTATCCGTCTCGTAAATAGTAGTGTGTATGATCTTACCACCTTCTTTACTAACAACCAAAGCATCTCTATCATCTGTCCATCCAGCGATGTATCCAAAAGGATTGGTCTTACTCGTGCATTCTAACCAGATATTTTGTTCCTTATCTAATTGCGGTACATATAGAATCATATGATTCCCTTGAGTTGAAGAGAACTCACTATCTATGCTACGTATATTTCTGTCTCCATATATAATGGCGTGATGAGATTCAATACCTACTTCATTAAGTAATGCCTTGGTATAGTTAGACAAACCTTTACAATCCCCATAGGCCACCTCATGTACTTTTGCTGCCTCGATGGGTTTCCATCCTCCTATTCCCACTTGAACACTGATATATCTAGAACGGACCTGCATAAAATTATATACGATCATCGCTTTCTCTCTTTGAGTAATAGCATCTTTAGTCAATACTTTAACCTCATCAATGACTGACTGAGGCAGTTCTCCCACATCAGATAACAAAGCATCATTCATCCATTTTCCAAATTCAACCCAATCGGTATTCACTCCATCCACACCATTCATTATAAAACGCTTTAGAGCAACTTTTACTAGTGGACCATATGTTGAAAAATCTGGACTATAGGCCTGTGGTAAAATCGCAGTAAGATTTGAAGCAGTGTAATCTAACTCTCCATTTTTAACAACACTGTAATTTTCAAGGTTAGACTCTTTAACTTTAATTTCTACATCAGATTCATTGATTATTCTATAATGCGCATTTTCTGTACTGGCATAAAAATACTCTAGTGGCTTCCACCCAGGCAAAAAAGCCGTAGAACTATAAACCACTTTTGACGTGAAATGAACGGTAAAAGGATAACTACGCGGTGTGTAGTCCAAGTACATCAATCGATTATCACTGTACAAGGTGCCGTTGGGCACTGCACTAACGTCCTTAAACGCTTTACTTTTAAATCGCTCTATTTTCTCTCCTGAAGCGTCATAAATAGTAGCTTCCATCTTTTCGATCTCTATATCGTCGTTATAAGATTCCCCTGCCTTGATATCCCCTAAACCTTTTTTATTTAAAACAGTAACTATACGGTCGGTGATAACCTCAAATTCGTCATAAGATTCTACAGTAATGATTACGTCATTTTTTCTTATGACCGCATTTGCATCTACTGTTAATTGATCTGGAATAGTGGAAGATGTAAACAACTCTTCTTGCGATAAAGCTGCTTGAACCAATAAAAGGCATACAGCTAGAATAGTAATATTTTTCATACACACCAAAGAAAGTAAATTTTGAGGTACTTTCCATCAAAATTACCTTTTGATAATCCGAAAAATAGATTATCTGCTTTTACTATCCATTATAATAGTCACAGGACCGTCATTGACTAATTGTACTTTCATATCTGCTCCAAATATTCCTGTAGCTATTTCTTTGTTTCGCTTTCGCGAAAGCGTGTTGACAAAAGCATGGTATAAAGGCACGGCCACCTCTGGTCTTGCAGCCTCTATATAACTGGGACGGTTGCCTTTTTTTGTATTGGCAAACAGTGTAAATTGTGAGACGACTAAAATTTCCCCGTCGATATCCTGAATACTTAAATTCATTTTACCGTCCATGTCTGAGAAGATTCTCATACCTGAGATTTTATTCACGAGCCAGTTGATGTCTTCTTGCATGTCTTCGTGAGTGATACCTAATAAAATAAGCAGGCCTTTTTTGATAGCTCCATGAATAGAACCATCTATCGTTACACTTGCCTCACTCACTCGTTGGATAACTACTCTCACTAGACCGTATATTTATCCTGTCGATAGTTATCTTCATCTCCTTTGACTATTTGCACATAGCTTTCATAACGGCTTAAGATCATTTCTCCGTTCTCTACGGCCTCTTTTACCGCACATTTAGGTTCTTCTACATGCATGCAATTATGGAATTTACATTGTTGCCTCAATTCTTTTATTTCAGGGAAATAATTGCCTATTTCTTCTTTCTCCATATCTACCACACCAAAACCTTTCACTCCTGGTGTATCGATTAATCTAGCACCAAAATCAAGGTCGAACATCTCTGCAAACGTAGTGGTGTGTTGTCCCTGTTTGTGTTGCTCTGATATTTGCTTGGTTTTTAATTGCAATCCGGGCTGCACTGCATTTGCCAGTGTACTTTTCCCAGCTCCACTATGGCCTGCAAACATGCTTGTCTTTCCATTCATTTTCTCTTTAACCAAATCGATATTCTTTCCCGTTGCGGCGCTTATACCTATGCACTCATACCCTATGGATTTATAAAGACTCATAAGATAGCGCACCTCATCCAGCTCGGTCATGGTGAGTAATTCTTCACCTGTTTCTGGATCGATAATAATACCGTCTTGATCGTCATTATAGGTGTCCACTTTATTGAACGCGAGTACCACTGGAATATGATAAGCCTCAGCAGTAACCAGCACTCGATCTATAAAGGAAGTAAACGTAGGCGGATTATTTAAGGTCACCAATAAAAAAACCTGATCAATATTGGAAGCAATAATATGTGTTTGTTTTGATAAGTTAACAGACTTTCTTACGATGTAATTCTCGCGTTCATGAATCACATTAATAATTCCTATTTCCTCATCACCTATTTTCTCAATCTCAAAATCCACCTCATCTCCTACAGCGACAGGATTGGTGCTTTTTATCCCTTTTAAACGAAATTTCCCCTTGATTCTACAAGAATAAAACGCCCCATCAGTTCCTTTAACTTCATACCAGCTGCCGGTAGATCTATAAACAGTTCCAGTCATTAATTGAGTTGTATTTTCTTCATAAAACAAAATTAAGCCTTTTATAAGTAGCAGTCTGCGTCAAAACTGTCATAAGGAGTAGAATTAATTCCGTCTCTTCTAATGATGATGAGATAGAAAATTAGGGTCTCGATTATTTTCCAGCATCGCAAACCCCTTATTTAGTTCGTGTAGGAATAAAATAAGGCACTCCATTGGCTGCTCTCGTCAATTACAAGATGGGGAAATTAGAGATGCGTAACGGACAACATAATTAAATTAAAAGTCAAAACCTATATTCCATAAAACACGGAGAATACATCCAAACAATGCCAACACAAATAGTTGGTATGTCAGATTCTACCAGTTCTTTGGAACCGAATTGCGACACCGCAAACACCCTTTGCGTATAATTATTCACCTCGAGGAGTTGCGTTCAACTTGCCGAAGTGAGAAATAAGAATTGGATGTTTGCATGTTGAGTTATCATTTATTTTACAAACTCAAAGATAGCGTTACAGAGATCTATTTATTCATCACCTTTTCTTGATGTACAATAGACTCTTGATGCACTGCTTTAAAAACTCTGAGAATAAATTCTTCACTTAACCCTTCCTCTTCTCCAGCAAGAATCATTTTACCTAATATCTCGTTCCATCTTTTAGATTGTAAAACCGCTACGTTACGTTCTTTTTTCAAAGCTCCTATAGCATCGGCAGTTTTCATTCTTTTCCCTAAAGTTTCTATAATGGAATTATCAATCACATCTATTTGCGCCCTAAGAACTTTCAGTTGAGACTGGTAACCAGCTTCATCATCTTGCTCTTTTCTAATACGTAAATCTTTAAAAATGTTCATTAATGCCTTTGGCGTCACCTGCTGTGCTGCATCACTCCATGCATTATCAGGATCATAATGTGACTCGATCATCAATCCATCATAATTTAAATCCAGAGCTGTTTGTGATACTTCAAGAATCATATCTCTTTTTCCGGTAATGTGTGATGGATCACATATTAAAGGAATATCTGGATAACGCGTCTGGAAATCTACTGCTATTTGCCATTCTGGATTGTTGCGGTATTTAGACTTGCTGTAAGTAGAAAAACCTCTGTGAATAACGCCTAACTTTTTAATATTAGCTGTGTGTAGACGTTCTACAGCTCCTATCCAAAGAGCTAGATCAGGATTTACCGGGTTTTTTACTAAAACCACTTTGTCCGTTCCTCTCAAGGCGTCTGCAATTTCTTGAACAATGAATGGGCTTACTGTGGATCGCGCGCCTATCCATAAAAGATCTACGTCGTGTTCTAAAGCTAACTCTACATGAGCGCGGTTGGCTACCTCCGTGGCTATTAAAAGACCAGTTTCTGCTTTGGCTTTTTGCAGCCATTTAAGTCCGATCGCTCCTACCCCTTCAAAGTTTCCAGGACGCGTTCTAGGTTTCCAAATGCCGGCACGCAAGTAAGTCACGTCAGTATCCTTTAATTCATGTGCGATTTTAAGCACTTGTTCTTCGGTCTCTGCGCTGCATGGACCAGCGATTACTATGGGGTGCTCTAATTTATGATCGTTTAACCAATTTCTGAATTCCTTCTTATTTTTCATTTCCTATTCCTTCTAGTATCGTTCTAATTCTATTTGTTTGTTCCATATCTTTAAATATGGCTTTGTGATCGTTGTTCTTTAAGCTTTCGCGAAAGCGGGACAAATTTTCAATATATCCATCCAAACTGTCTAAAACATGTTTTTTATTCTGTGCAAAGATAGGTGCCCACATCGCTGGTGAACTTTTTGCTAATCTTACCGTACTTTCAAATCCACTGCCTGCGAGGTCAAAAATATCGCGTTCATTTTCTTCTTCCTGAATAACCGTTTTGCCTAGCATAAAACTAGAGATATGTGATAGATGCGAGACATAAGCAATGTGCTTGTCATGAGCTGCTGAGGTCATATATCGCACACGCATTCCTAAAAGGTCAAAAATTGCTATTGCCTTTTCCTGCAATGGAAAAGCCGTTTTTTCTACCTCACAAACAATCATTGTTTTCTTGTAAAACAAGTTCAATACCGCTGCCTCTGGCCCAGAGAATTCGGTTCCTGCAATGGGATGAGTAGCTAGAAAGCTCCTTCTATTTTTATGATTTACTACACACTTACAAATAGCCTCTTTAGTGGACCCTACATCTATAACCAACGTGTTTTCATTCACGAAGCCGAGAACCCGAGGTAACACCTCTAAAGTTGCATCTACAGGAATGGAAATAATTACAAGATCTGCTGTTTTTAGATCTTCAAATCGGGCTACCTGATCAATAATGCCATTTTCTTTTGCCTTTTGAACATGAATCTCCTTTTCATCTATACCATAAAAAGCAGCTTCTGGATAATGGGTACGCAAATCTTTAAGCATCGAGCCACCTATCAATCCAGTTCCTATAAGGAAGATGTTTTTCATACTTCGACCTTATTAGAAACCCTTACGATCATTTCTTTTATTTGCTCCTCATTCACACAAAGCGAAAACCGCACATATCCAGCTCCATTCTTACCAAAAATACTTCCTGGAGCAATGAATATATTCATCTCGTAAAGCAACCGATCCACAAAT